>CADCPG010000094.1 GCA_902803255.1 uncultured Ruminococcus sp.
CCGGCCGTACATTTCGGGCTCGATCAAGGAGTTCTGGCGCAGATGGCATATCTCGCTGTCCTCCTGGTTCCGCGACTACATCTACTTTCCTCTTGGCGGCAGCCGCTGCGCCAGATGGCGCCACATGCTCAACATCGTGATTGTCTTCCTGGTATCCGGACTGTGGCACGGAGCTGACTGGGCTTTCGTGATCTGGGGCCTGATGCACGGTCTCTATCAGGTGATCGGCTACTTCACTCAGAAGCCGAGGGACAAGATGTGGAACGCCCTGAAGATCGGCGCGGACTCTGCATTCGTCAGATATCTGCGGCGGTTCAACACCTTCGTGCTGGTATGCTTCGGCTGGGTGTTCTTCAGAGCCGGAAGCGTCTCGGGAATGAGCAGCTTCAAGGCGCTCAGCATCATGCTGCCGAAGCTCTTCACCGACTGGAGCTTCACCGCGGACTATTTCACCGGCACCTTCGAGCACATGGGGCTCACTCTCACGGCCGCCGTGACGGCGGTGCTCTCGCTCCTCGTAATGAGACGGCTCGACATAACCAAGCTCGGCACCGACTCGCCGGACGGCCTCGTGATGTCGAAATCAAGGTATGTCTACATCGTCTGGGTCATTGCCCTTGCCTGGATGCTGCTGCTCGTCGGCGACGGCGCCAGCTCATTCATCTACTTCCAGTTCTGACGGCGGAGGCTTGACAGTGACAGATAAAGTGAAAAACACAGTAATAATGAAAAAAGAAACCGCGTCAGCCGGAAAGAAGAAAAACGTCCGCCCGCTTGTCACGGCGCTGGTCCTGCTGGCGGCGGTGCTCGTCCCAGTGCTCTTCGTCGCCGGCTCGCTGATCTTCCTGCCCAAGGTCTATTCCGAGACTTTCCTCGGCGAGATGGCTGAGAAATACAGGCTGCAGACACGGACCGAAGAAAAGAAGATCACGGTGATCGGCGGCTCGTCGGTGGCCTTCGGGCTCGACTCCGCCGAGATCGAGAAGGCAACAGGCTACAGGGCGGTCAACTTCGGGCTCTACGCGACGCTCGGCACCAAGATCATGCTCGACCTCTCCGAGAGCGGCGTGAACAGCGGCGACATCGTAGTCATCGCTCCGGAGCTCGACGAACAGACACTCTCGCTTTACTTCAACGCCGAATCGGCGTGGCAGGCGATCGAAGGCGACCTGTCGATGCTCTTCCACGTCGGGAGAGACAATGCGGGCGACCTCGCCGGCGGGCTCTTCGACTACCTCGGCAAACGCTACAGCTACGCTCTGAAGGGTGAGATCATCTCGCCGAACGGGATATACCGCCGCGACTCGTTCAACGCGTACGGCGACATATCATATCCCCGCGAATACAACGTCATGACGCTCGAATACGACCGCTCGCAGCCTATCCGGCTCGAGCCCTCGATCTTCGACGGAGAATTCCTCGACTACCTCAACGATTATATCGACAGGATAAAGCACAGGGGAGCCACGGTCTTTTTCGCCTTCTGCCCGATGAACCGGGCAGCCCTCGCCGAGGGTACGTCTGACGCTTCGATAGAGGCCTTCTACCGCTTCGTATGCGAGAATATCGACTGCACCGTCCTCGGCAGCCCTGCCGACTCCGTTTACGACAAGGGGTACTTCTACGACACCAACTACCACCTCAACGACGCCGGAGTCAGGCTCCACACCATGAACCTCGTTAACGGCATCCTTCGCGAGACCGGACGAACCGACGTCCTCGTGCTCGACAGGCCCGATCCCCCCGGAAAAAAGCCGGCGGAGACACTTGCCCCGGGCGGCGAATACACCGAGGATCCGTTCGAGAAGTACTTCACCTACGAGCCTTTCGGCGACGGCATGAGGATCACCGGAACACTGCCCGAGGCGTCGTCGCTCGAGTCGCTCGAGATCCCGGTGACGGCACAGGGCAGAAAAGTCATCATCCTCGGCGAGAACGCGCTGAAGGGCTGCCTGAGACTGTCGTCGCTGACGGTCCGCGACAACCTGACGCTGATAGAAGACGGGGCTTTCAACGGCTGCTCTCTTCTCTACTCGGTGCACATCTTAAGCGAGACACCCGACTCGCTCGAAGTCTCACCGAACGTATTCGCCGGCGCTCCCGCCTCTCTCACCGTATACCTGCACACGCAGAGCAGCTACGACAGCTTCACGAACGGCTACTGGTGGACCAGCCACGCCGCGAGGATGAAGCTGGCGAAGGACTGACTGACCGTAAGGCATAACTTCACATAACGAAACACCCGCGCGGGCTTCGGCCCGCGCGGGTGTTTCGTTATGCAGGATCTCACTCCGCGGTCAGTTTCCGATCTCGGGAGTCCAGTATTCCTGATTGTATATATCCGTGAATACGTACATCGCAGAAGCGGCCGACTTGTCGGGAAGATAGACGTTGCTGACCTTGTTGCTTCCGTTGAAAGTGACGGTCCCTTCGAGTTCGATGGTGTCGGAGTAGTTGCCTTTGTAGTCGTACGCGTCGACTATGAAGGAGATGACGTCGCCGGACTGCAGCTCGTAATTGGCCTTTGCGGCGGTCTCGGTCTGGCCGTCGGAATAATCGGTATACGCGCCGGCGATGTATCCGTAGTCGTTCGAACTGTCGAATACCGCGATGAGCTCCACCCTCTCGCCGTTGACGAGCGCGGGGATGCGGCCCTTCACGATATAGCTGCCGTCTGCGTTGTAGAGGCTCTCCTCATAGTAGTAGGCGACCACATGGCCGTCCACAGCCACCCAGGTGCCGTCGTAGACGCCCTTCAGGTCGCCGTCGGGTGTGAAGCTGAACACGTTGTCGAGGCCGAGGTCGAGATAGCCCTCGCCGTCGTCATAGAAGACGTTGAGCAGCAGATCGTGCACGAGGCTCCATTCCTCCTCTGTCAGGTGCATCCTACTGTCGCTGCCCGAGCCGGTCCAGAGAAGGTTCTTCGCGTCGATCATGTTCTGTGAGATGTATTCCGCCTGGGCCTCCATGTCGATCGTCTTGCCGAACAGTCCGCCCAGAGCCGACGACGCGCTCCCCGAGAGCAGGCTCCCGAAGAGGCTCGACAGCCCGTCGGCCGACGTGGTCTGAGACGACGACGCAAGGCTCCCGAGCAGGCTTCCGATGCCGGACGCGGATCCGCCGGCCGCCTGTCCGCCCGTCTCCATGCTGGCAAAGCTCTGGATGCAGCGGGCGTATTCGCTGTCCATACCGATCGCCTCATATGCGGCGACGGCCTGCGAGACCTTGCCCGTCTTCTGGTACGGGAAGTAGATCGAGAGTCCGTAAGCGTTCGTCACCGATGACGACGTGCGGTTGTATTTGATCGCTCCGAGCAGGGCGTCGGACAGCGCCGAGCCCTCCGAGGAGCCTATCTTGCCGGCCAGATCGACGAGATCGACCTGGTCGATATTCTTCGAGAATTCCCTAGTCGAGGCCCTTGCGTCCGAGACTTTCTTGAACTCGCTGCCCGAGATCAGCTCGGATGTCGACTTCGCGAATTCCTTCAGCCTGTCGGGAACGGCGGTCTCGAGTTCGGCGAGATCGACGACGGAGAGGGTCGCCTTGGCCGTCGGGTACTTCTGTCCGCAAACCGACACGAAATCGTCGACGATGTTCTTGCCGATCTCGGTCGTGGGCATCGACGTGTTGCCCGAGAGTTTGGTGAGCCAGCCGGTGTAGTACCATCCGATGCCGGGCTCGGTCTCTTCCGAGCCGATGAGGTAGTCGGCGTACTGGCTGAGCATCAGCGCGTTCTCCAGCGTCGCCATGAGGCAGGCGTCGAATCCGATGAAATCGAATTTCACTCCGGAATCGGAGAGCGCCTTGTTAATGCCCGAGAGGCTCATCGATCCGGCGTTTTTGTTCTTCTCGTCGTATCCGAAGCCCGAGAGCGAGCCGCCGCCGTGGTCCCACATGATGAGTTCGTTGCGGTCCGCCGGGAAATTGTCGGCGCAGTACTTTATGAACTTCGTGAGAGTCGAAGGCGTGGTCATCGCCGCCTTGCCGTCCTTCGCGACCAGAGCGGTGATCTTGCCGTCGGCCACCTTGTAGATCTGGTTGTAATCGCTGCTGACGCCGTTGTTCCACTTCGTGCAGCCGCCGGTGTATATGATCAGGTTGATCTTCGACGAGATCGTTGCGCGGCGCATCTCCTCCATGTCGGCCGACGCCATGCCGTGCTTCGATTCGAGGTCGGTCCCGCACATATAGACCATTATGGTCACGGTATCGGCTCCTCCGCCCTTGATGACTGTGCGCTTGGCTCTGCTGCCCGAAGCGACTGACGTGTCGAGCTCGCCGTTGTCCGAATCCTTGTCCCAGCCGGTCGACACGCTGCTGCCGCCGGTGAATACTCCGTTGCCGAGGCTCGAGAGCGACGGCACGACAGTCTGTATGAGATTTCCGATGTTCGAAAGCCCGCCCGACGACGAATCTCCGCCGAGCAGACCTCCGAGCAGTCCTCCTCCGCCGCCCAGAAGGACGACGGCGGCGATAATGATGATAAGGATCGGGGATTTGAAGAGTCCGCCGGCGCGGGTCACGCCCCCGCCTGCTCCGCTTCCGCCCTGACCGCCGCCGGTGCGGCCGGAATAGCCGCCGGGTCTGCCGGCGGGTCCTCCGCCGACACTTCCTTTTCTGCCGAGACCGCTGCCGGTCCCGGTCACATTGGTCTTTCTGCCGTTAGGTCTGTTTTCCAATTTCTGTTGCCTCTTTTTCTGAAATCTTTATATTGAGGTATAAAACACCGTTATAGTGACATGACGCGTCGCGCTCAGCAGACACAGCAGCCGCAGGGGTTGCACCACGAAAGGAAGCAGCACAGTCTCATGCAGCCCGAGAAGCAGTCGCCGCCCATCCCGGAATTGCAGGTGTCATCCTCCTGCCTGCCGGCCGGCGCGCCCCTGTTCCGGAGCTCGTCCCGGGCAGTTGAATACTCGCTGTTGTAGGGGTCCATGCGGCAGGCGGCGTCGAAGCACCTTCCTGCGTCGACGTAGTTGCCGAATCGGACCTGGACGCAGCCGTAAAGGAAGAACCATTCGGCGTCGCGCCTCCCGCTCTCGGATATCGACAGCAGCAGGGCTCTCGCCTCATACAGCCGGTTGCTCGTGAGGAACGCGCGGACCCTTGCGTATATCTCGTCGCGCTCGGCACGTTCGCCGTCGGTGCCGCCCGAATATCCGCTGCCGGTATCGCCGTAGCCTCCGCCTCCGGTGTAGCCGCCGCCGTAGCCGTCGGAGTAGCCTCCGTAGCTCTGGCTGCCCGATGACGAATATCCTCCGCCCGACTCGCGCATCTTCTGTATCTCGTCGTAGGCCGCGTTGATCTCCGCCATCTTCTTGTTGGCGACCTCGGCAAGTTCGCTGTCGCGGTACCTGTCGGGATGGTATTTCCTCACCTTGTCAAGGTAGGCCTTTTTGATCTCCTCGTCTGTCGCGTTCCTGTCGACTTCGAGGATGCGGTACGGATCTTTTTCCATCTGTATGTCCTGTCGTGTTCCGATCTGTTATGCTGTGATCTGTATATAAGATCTGTCAGGGTCGCCGTGCTCCGGGCACGGGGTCCGGCAGACGGGGCGCGTTCCGGCTCAGATCCTGTCCCGCCCGGGCTTCCGGTAGTTTCCGTCGAGCACCCTCTGGGCGACCTGCCTCATCCCGTCGGACAGTATGTTGTTCAGCACCGCCGCCGGTTCGGGATGCGCCTCTCCGGGGTCGTCGGCCAGCATCAGAGCATCTGCCGCGGCGCCCGCTTCGGCCGCCAGCAGACATCTTACGGTGATCTTTTCGTCGCCGTCCAGTTCGTATTTCCCGTACGACGCGGCAAACGGATTGAATCTTCCTTTTTTCCCGTCCTCCGCGAGGTCGTCCACGGCATCGACGAGATATATCCATCTCCCGGTCCTCTGCCCGACCGCGGCCGCGACGGCCCTCTTCCCGCGCTCGTCTCCGTCCTCTCCGCCGAACGGATAGGCGAATATGAACGAGAGCACCTCGCCGAACGCGCTGGCGGCCGAATCGACCGAGGCGTCGGGGTCCCCGGCCGCGAGCGACGACTCCGCCTCCGAGAGCGCCTTCAGCCTCTCCGCCGTCCCCGCGACGAGCCCGGGGTACCTCCGCCCGGCCTTCTTTGACCAGCCGGACGATACGACTCTCGCGCACTTCGCCGAGAATCTCCTTCCGCCCTTTTCGTCGGCGGCGTCGTCGGCAAAGCCGAAATCCGAGAGCACTCCGCACGCGGCGGCGGCGTAATCGAGCGATTCGGAATTCTCCACCGCCCGGACCGGCTTCGCGCAGTTCACCGCGCAGGTCCGCCTGCCGGTCTTTATCTCTTCGCCGCGCAGCTTTATGAGCAGCATCGCGAGGAAGGTGAGATCGTATGACAGACAGAGCCTCGACGTCGCCCCGCAGACCTTTCCCATGCGCCTGCAGAGCCCGCAGTAGACAGACCGGTAAAAATCGTATTCCCTGACCTTCAGTTCAGAAGTCGCGGGTCTGACATAACCGAACATGGTATCCTCCGGAATTACGCGTCACTTTCTCACGAACTCCAGCCGGTAGAGCTCGGCGCCGTTCGAGGTGTAGAAATTCACATAATAGACGCCGTCATACCAGCACATCGATTCCGACTCATGTCCGGTAGGCAGCACGATCCTGCCGACGTATTCGGCATTCCAGTCGTAGACCTCGAGTATGTTGTCGGACGAACCGCTCATCGGGAAGTAGATATAGTTCTCGTCGGAGCCCATCCCCTGGGCGGTATAGCCCGATGCCGACTTTCTCGTGTGCGAACTGATGAGTGTGAAGTCCGCGTTCAGGAAATGCAGCGACGACCCGCCCTGGCTGATAGCGTAAATGTTCCTCATGGGACTGTACGTCGCGGCTCCGGAGCCTGCCGGGATAGGCTGCTCCTTTACCGTGACTTCGAGCGTTTCGGGGTCGAGCAGCGTTAATATCTTCCCCTCGCTGTGTCCGTGCACGGCTACGAGCCGCCCGCCGGCGGAGTCGTACGTCAGGTCGTTGCCGTGTCCGGCGTAGAAAGGAGCGCCCGTCTTCACGTGTTCTCCGTCCGACAGGCGGTATTTCCGTATGACTGCCGAATCGTCGGAGGAGGTGCGCATGAGAAAATAGGCGTATTCGCCGTCGGTGGCGACGCCCTGGGCGACTTTGTGCTCCCCCGAGGGAGAACAGGTGATGACCCTTGTGAGTTTGACGTCGTATTCCAATCCGCCGGCGACGATATCGGCGTACTGCAGCTGATGGTCGAATGTCGCGATCCGGGTATCCTCCCCGAAAACGAGGAATCTCCCCTCCTTCACCCTGCCCTCTTTGCCGAGGGCGTCGATGACGGTATCGACGGCGTCGCGAAGGAATGAGTTGTCGGTGGCGGTTATGACGAGCTTGCCCCCCATCACCGCGACGGCGTAGCCGTATCCGTCGATCTTTGACGCGAGTTCGGCCGACTCGGCGCGGTTCGTCGCTCCGATGAGTATCTCCTTTTCACTGTTGACTATCGTGCCGCTCTGTCCCTTCACCCAGTCATCGGCGATGCCGAATGACACCCCCAGGGCTGCGTTCAGCGCCAGCCGGAGCTCAACGGCGGCATTTGTTACCTCATCGGCGCAGTTCGACGGCCGTATGATCCTGAATTCGGTCCCGGCTATCGACAGAAGCACCCCGTCGGGGAGCCGCTGTGACGTCGCGACACCGGGCTCGGAGGTCGCGTCTCCTGCGGGCCCGGATGTCTGTCCTCCCTCCCCGGCGGTGCCGCAACCGGCGAAGACCAGAAAGAGAGACAGCAGGGCTGCCATGAGTTTTATGAGTTTCGGAACGATGCCGCGTCGCACTTGTCTGTCCTCCTTGACAGGTCGGATCCGGGCTCCGCGCGGGTCGCCCGCACGGACACAGATATTCACCTTAATTATATCACGCAGGGGCGGTTTGTGCAAGATTATTCTAATAATTATTTCTGCATCACACCGTTATAAATCTTGACGTTTCCTATAAAATATGATATTATATTCACATGGATATTCCAGCGCCCCTGCGGCGCGGGACACGGAAAGTGAACAGACATGGACGCGTGTAAAAGAAAGATAAGGATACTGTTCATAGGGAACAGTCTGACCTACGTGAACGACCTCCCCGAAGTCGTCCGCCGGCTCTTCGAGGGGGTCGGCATCGAAGCCGACTGCTTCATGCTGGCCGTCGGCGGGAAATGCATGGATTATCACGCACGTCAGGCCGAGACCGCATACAATATCAGATACGGTCACTACGACTATATCGTCCTTCAGGGCAAGGCGACGGGATTTGACCCCGACTCGTTCTATGAGAACGGAAAGATCATCTTCGACAAGTTCATAAGCGGCACCGGCGCGAAGCCGGTCATGTACGTTGCGTGGAGCCTTCGAGGCGAGGCCGAAAAGCAGCCGTCGATGACAGCCGCGTACACAAAGCTCGCCGGATACACCGGAGGGCTCGTCGCACCCGCGGGAGAGGCCTGGCAGAAGGCGCTGCGCCTGCGTCCGGCTCCGGAGATATACAAGGAGGACGGCAACCACCCGACGCGCGCCGGCACCTACCTTTGCTCTCTCTGCATCTTCTACGCGATAACCGGCAGAAAAAAATCGATGGCTCTCGGGGAGCGGGGATATTTCTCCGACTACGGTCTCGACAGACACGCGGCCGTCGCCTTCAACCGGATCGCCTGCGAAAAGACGAGAGAGTTCAACAGCTGATCCCGCTCCGATGTCAGACAAAGCCATCCCCCGTTCAGTCCCGCTTCCCGCCGGCATCCGCCTGACGCTCGCGCCGATGGCGGGGGTGACCGACAGCCCGATGCGGACCGTCTGCGGGGCCTGCGGAGCGGGATACGCCGTCACCGAGATGATCTCGGCCAAGGCGCTGGTATACGAACAGCGCTCGCACGCCGGCGCCCCCGCGAAGACCGCAACTCTTGCCTATATCGACCCTGACGAGAAGATACCGGTCGCGGTCCAGATATTCGGCTCGGAGCCGGATTTCATGGCAGACGCTGCGGAGCTCATATCGAATTCGTCCTACCGGGGATTTTCGGGAGCGGCTCCCGCGGCAGTTGACATCAATATGGGCTGCCCTGTAAAAAAGGTCGTTTCGAACGGCGAGGGCAGTGCGCTGATGAAGGATCCCGAGAAGATCTATTCCATAGTCAGCGCGGTGTGCGGGAGGTCTTCTCTTCCCGTCACGGTCAAGATGCGCTCGGGGTGGAACGGAGAACACGTAAACGCCCCCGAATGCGCCGTCGCGGCAGAGGCCGCGGGCGCCGCCGCGGTATGCGTCCACGCCCGGACGAGGGAACAGTTCTACCGTCCCGGAGCCGACATATCGGTCATAGGCGAGACGAAAGCGGCAGTTAAGATACCCGTCATCGGAAACGGAGACATCGATTCGCCGGAAGCGGCGGAATATATGCTGCGGCAGACCGGCTGTGACGGCATCGCAATAGCCAGGGCAGCCATAGGCGACCCCTGGATCTTTTCGTCGGTCCGCGCGATGACGGAAGGAAGACCGCTTCCCCCGCCTCCGGCGCCCCGCGATATTCTCGACACCGCGCTGCTCCAGCTCCGACTGTCAGTGAAGCTCAAGGGAGAGCGACGCGGAGTCGCCGAAGTCAAATTCTCACTCTCGCACTATCTGAAAGGGCTGCCCGGCAGTGCGGCCGCCCGGCGCGACATAATGTCCGCCACTTCAGAAGATGCGACTGCGGACGTCCTGCGCGGTTTTTTCGGGCAGTTTGCCGGCGGTGATACGGCGGTCCGCCGGATCACCCCATACGGTCTATCGGAGACAGAAAAATGAGTTCAGACATCCTTTACTATATGCTCGGCAGTCTCGCGGCGTCGTTCTCATGCGGATACGCCGCTTCTTCCGCGATCGCGGGAGGAAATGTGGCCGAAGGCGGCGAAGCGAGATTCACAGTCTTCTTCTATGTGATCACCCTCGGGACGTGCTTCGCGTTCGGCCTTCTCGCCGACCGCTTTTCGATGTCGGGGCGCCTCCCCTCATCCGCCGGCCTCCTGCTCGCGGCTCTCGGCCTTCTGTTCGTCGAACGGCAGCCAGTTGCTGCCGAGATACTCACGGCCGCCGGATGCGCGGCATTCGCCGCGGGAGGCGCCGCTGACGCGGCGTCGTCGGGCGACTCGACGAGGTTCGGCATGTTCGCCTCCCCGCTCGTTCCGGGCGCCGCGGCAGGCATCAGGGCCGCACAGAGCACCGTCGTCCCGGTCCTCTACCCCGTCATAATCCTTGTCTTCTCGGCGGTATGCGTCTTCGCCTTCTGCTCGAAGGAGCGCCGTCTCCCGCCGCAGACGACTGAGAGCGGCGGTGAAAAAAAACCGGTACTCGCGTCGCCGGTCCCGGCGGTGCCAGCGGTATTCGCGGCGGCGATGCTTGCGTCGTTCGCGCTCTTCTCCGCGAGAGGCGCAAGGCTCGGGGAGACCGAAGGGTATCCGTCGCTGATATACGCGGCTGCCGCCGCGGCGGGCTGCCTCATCGGAGGGGCCGTCGCCGACACATTCGGCCGGAGGGCGGTCGCGTCGACCGCCGTCCTGCTCGGAGCCGGGACGCTCGCACTCTCGGGAAGGTTCGGCATCATGCTCGCGGCGTCTGTCTTCTTCATCTCCTTCGCCTTTCCGCCGGTCGCCGGCGGTCTCGCCTCTGTCTACGCAAAGCATGAGAGCTTCGCGTTCGGCACCGTGATGCTGGGAATACTCGCCGGGAGGGTGATCTTTGCGCTCGCCGGATCGCCGTCAGGCGCCGGCATGACCTATGTCCGCGCGGCACTCGTCCTTCCGGCTGCCGCGGCCGCCTTTCTCATACTCCCGGGAAAGAACTGGAAGAATAAAAAGAACTCTGCCGCCTCCGGTGCGGATAAATGAACCGAACAGAATAACAATTCCGCGCGACACGCGGATAATCTAATAGTAAGGCAGGTCCGAAAAAATGTCAAAGGAACTGAGTGTTATGACCTTCAACCTTCGCACGGAGGCAGACGTCGACGGGATCAACCACTTCAATAACCGCAAAGGACGCGTCCTTGAGACGATAAGCGGGTACGCGCCCTCGCTGATAGGTTTCCAGGAGGCCACCGACAGCATGCGCTCCTGGCTGAACGACGAGCTCCCGAAGCTGGGATACGCCGTGCAGGGCTGCGGCCGCATGTCCGACTACAGAGGGGAATCCACCGTCCTCGCTTATCCGAGGCGTGATTTCGAGCTCATCTCGCTCGAGAACAAATGGCTCTCGCCGACCCCGCGCGTGCCCGGCTCGCGCTTCGCGGAAGACCAGAGCGGCTGTCCCCGCATTTTCACCGCAGCCGAACTCAAGCCACGTCAGGGCGACCGTTTCATCTTCCTCAACACCCACCTCGACCACAAGGGAAAACTCGCGAGGCTCATCGGAGCCGAACAGATCATGCAGTATCTCTCTGAGCGCGGCCTGCACTTCGTCATCACCGGCGACATGAACGCGCGTCCCGACGCCCCCGAGATCGCCGCATTCACATCATCCGAGCCCTGCGGACGCCCCGTCATCGACGCCACTGCGTCGCTCGGAGGCACCTTCCACGCCTTCGGAAAACTTACCCCAGAGCAGATGTCCAAGATCGACTACATCTTCACCGACATGGCGTGCGACGCCTCAAAGTCGTTCGTCGTTCCCGACGAGCCGGTCGACGGCATCTACATATCCGACCACAGACCCGTCGTCTCTTATATCGAGATCTGATATCATTTAAAAATGAGCCTCCGCCGGTTCGGCGGAGGCTTTTTTATTCCGGTGGCAGCCGGTCGTCAGTCGAGCGATCCGGAAGAGCCGAGGACGTTGACGATCTTGTGTCTTACCATCTCTTTGACGGCTGTCCTGCCGGCGCCGAGGTATTCTCTCGGGTCGAACGCCGACGGATGGTCGTAAAGATATCTGCGGATCGCCGCTGTCATGGCGACGCGGATATCCGAGTCGATGTTTATCTTGCAGACCGCCATCGCCGCGGCCTTCCTGAGCTGGTCCTCGGGGATGCCGACGGCGTCGGGCATCTTCCCGCCGAGGCTGTTGATCTCCTTGACGAACTGCTGGGGGACCGACGACGCGCCGTGGAGCACGATCGGGAATCCGGGCAGTCTCTTCTCGACTTCCTCAAGTATATCGAAGCGGAGCGGAGGCGGAACGAGCACGCCGTCGGCGTTCCTCGTGCACTGCTCGGGAGTGAACTTGTACGCTCCGTGCGAAGTCCCGATAGCGATGGCAAGCGAGTCGACGCCCGTGCGGGTGACGAACTCCTCGACCTCTTCGGGTCTGGTGTACGAGGAATCCTCGGCCGAGACCTTTACGTCGTCCTCGATGCCGGCAAGCTTGCCGAGCTCGCCCTCGACCGTCACGCCGCGGGCGTGAGCATATTCGACGACCGATCTCGTGAGGGCGATGTTGTCCTCGAAGCTCCATTTAGAGCCGTCGATCATGACCGACGAGAATCCGCCGTCGATGCAGGACTTGCAGATCTCAAAGTCGGCTCCGTGGTCGAGATGCAGGGCGAGATCTATACCGCTGTCCTTGATGGCGGCTTTTGCGAGAGCCATAAGGTACTCGTGTTTCGCGTACTTTCTGGCTCCGGCCGACACCTGGAGGATGACGGAGGAGCGCTCCTCCGCGGCGGCTTCGCAGATCGCCTGGATGATCTCCATGTTGTTGATGTTGAACGCTCCGATGGCGTATTTTCCGGCATACGCCTTTGCGAACATTTCTTTCGTGGTAACAAGTGCCATTGTATTTCAGCCTTTCTGAGATTGAATTCTTTTCCAACTGTCCGGCGTCCGGAGATTCTTCCTGCGGGCGCCGGAATCATGCCCCGATCAGATCTCGGGGATCTTTATCTCGACTTCCCTGCCGAGCTCGGCGGATCTCGCGATGCCGTCGAGGATGGCCTGGTTGTATATGATCTGGCTCGACGGTACGGGAGCGGGGGTGCCGTTCTTTACGGCGTCGAGGAATGACCGGATCTTGAGGTCGAAGAGGCCTTCCTTCATCTTGATGATCGGGATCTCGGTCTCGACCTGACTGCCGGCGACCTCGTGGTAGATCTTCATGGGTCCGCCGACCGAGCCGTTCCAGCACTCGGTAGAAGGAATGCGGAGACCGCCCTTGGTTCCGAGGATGATGGTGTCCCCGGGGGTGTCCATGTTCATCGCCCAGGAGATCCTGAAGTCGAGGATTATGTCGCCCTCAAGTCTGATGAAGGCGGCGGCGAAATCGTCCACTCCGAATTTCGAGGCGTATTCGGCGCGTTTGTCGGCTCTGTATCCGCAGTAGTTCGGATCGGTTCCGAAGTAGGCGGACTTGTAGCCCGAAACGGTCAGCGGCTTCGGATAACCGATGGCATTGAGGACCATGTCGAGGGAGTAGCATCCGATATCGGCGAGAGCTCCGAGTCCGGCGGTCTTGTCCTCGATGAAGGTGGTGCCGAACGGCGTCGGGATGCCGCGGCGGCGTCCGCCGCCGGTCTGGATATAGTAGATCTTGCCGAGCTCGCCCGAACGGACGATCTTGCCGATCATCTTCATGTTGGCGTCAAGCCTGGGCTGGAAGCCGATCGAAAGGACCTTTCCGCTCTTCTTCTCCGCCCTCATGACCTCGACGGCCTCGTCGAGCGTCACGGTGAAGGGCTTCTCGAGCAGTACGTTGAGTCCGGCGTTGAGAGCGTGGATGGCGACGGGAGCGTGCTGTCTGTTGTAGGTGCAGACGGATACGGCGTCGAGTTCAAGCGACTTGTCGGCGATGAGTTCCTCGTCGTTGGCGTAATCAGTCTTTACGCCTTCCACGCCGTGCTTCTCGAAGAATTTCGCGGCCTTTCCGGGGATCAGATCGGCGCCGGCGACGATCTCGACGTCGGGCTGCGCAAGATATGACCTGATGTGGGAGTCGGCGATCCATCCGCATCCGATTATGGCGACGCGGAGCTTGCGGCCGGAGTCGACTTTCTTCTCGACCTCGGCGGTGAAGGTGTTGAGGCCTTCCATTGATTTGTCAGCCATGGTTTTTCTCCTTTGATTATATTGATTATTGATATTCCGAATAAAGAGCCCGGACTTTGTAATAGTGGCCGTCGGGAGAACTGACCGCGGAAGACAGCAGCTGTCCGGACCTCGCGAACACGAATCCCACGGTCATGCCTGTCCAGCTTTTGAATTTCCCGTCGGGAACGGTATAGACGATGCTTCCGTCCCTAAAGATCCCGGCACCTTTGACATCTTCGCGGCAGAGGTATTCGCTGCCCGGGAATTCGGTCATGAACACCTTTTCCGACTTGGAATAGAGGTAAACCGCAGAACCGGTGGTGACGATGAGCTTGTCGGGATCGGAATATGACGGCTGCAGGTCGTGAGCCCAGTCCGAAGGTATCTCCGCCCGAAGGTCTTCCCTCTCCACAGCGGTCACCTTCTGTCCCGACACTCCGATCTCATACGCCGTGAGCACGTTTCTTCCCTGCGCCCAGAGCACCGACAGCGACGGGTCCCACAACAGTCCGTGGGCATCTTCGAACGGCAGCTTCGCCGATACCGACGTCCCGGGCATGAGGAAGAACCTGATCTCCGAACCGGCGCTCGACGCGACGGCTGTGACATATACGTCTCCGCCGGCGGGTATGAGTTCGGCTGCGTGCGGATTGTTCGCTGCCTGCGACGTCTCCCAGACCGTCTTTCCGGTCTCAAGATCGACCGCCGAAGCATATGTCGAGCCGTAGGCGGCAAATACCGTATCCCTGCCGAGGTAGCTCCTCAGCCTCGTGTCGGCTATGTTGTATGCGGAATAGAAGTGCGACCAGACGCAGCTGCCTGACGCCAGATCCCCCTTCGACAGATCGAAGATCTCGACCCTGGAATTGCCCTGATCGGTCACCGCTATGCGGTAACCCGGGGCAGTCCTTCCCGAGATATCTTCTCCGGGAATCACGAGAGATCCGTTTCCGCCGGCCTTCGCGGCGTTCATGAACGCGTCGCACCCCGCGGCGAGCGCAAAGTCGCTGCCTCCGCAGATCGCGATCTTGTTCTCCGAAAAGACGACGCGGTATTCGTCGGTGCCGATCCCGGAGGAAGCCTCCTCCGACTCCGGGCGGTTCGTCGGTCCGACTAGTATCTCCTTCTTTTCGGCTATCGCGTCCTTTTCGGACTCGGGATCTCTGGAAAAGTCGGAGACCGCCGAGACGCTGCCGCCCGCCTCGCGCAGGAAGAGCGTGATCTCGCGGACAAGCTTCGTTATCCCCTCTCCGGCGGATTCGGCCCTCACGACGGTATATTCGGCGTTCCCTTCGGATATCAGCGTCACAGTCCGCGCCCCGTCTCCCGGAACTGATTGTCCGGGGTATGACGAACTTCCGGCACCGGTCCCGCTCCGCACTCCGGAGCAGCCCTGGAGCGCGGTCATAGCCGCGAGGAGCATCGATATCGCCGCTGCGCGGCGGAGTCCCTTCCCGCCCCCGGACGGCGGCGGTGAAAAAGGCCTCATTACTGTCCTATCGACTTTAAGTAGTCAATGCTCTTCTTCGCGCACTCAAGCGGAGAGAGGCCCATGCTGGGCGAGTCCTGCTCGACCACAAGCCACTCGGCTCCCGCGTCGACCGCGGCGTTCACGACCGATGGGATATCCTGAAGTCCGTATCCCACAGGCCTGAATTCGAAGCCTTCGGGGCGCTTCGGAGCCTTGCGCTCGATGCCGATGAGCTCGTACATGTTCTCACTCTTCTTGCCGAAGTAGTCCTTCAGGTGGACGATCGGAGCCCTGCCGGAGTATTTGCGTACGTATTCGGCGGGATCGACTCCCCCGACCTTCGCCCAGCAGACGTCGATCTCGGTCTGCAGCAGGTCGGCGGGAACGGTGTCGTAGAGGACGTCGAGGGCGTATTTGCCGCCGATGGTCATGAATTCAAAGTCATGGTTGTGATAGAGCATGCGGATGCCGAGCTTCTTTGCGGCCTTCGCGAGGATCTCTATGAAAGCGACGACATATTCGAAATTGGGCGTTCCGGGACGGTGTTCGCCCGAAAGGTAGGGCACCGCGACGTATTTGCATCCGATCTCGGCATACTGCGAGAGCACACCGGCGGGGTCCTTCAGCATATCTACATAAGGCACGTGAGCGGAGATCGGGACGAGTCCCAGCTTCTCGCAGATCGCCTTCACCTCGGCGGCGCTCTTTCCGTAAAGACCGGCGAATTCCACGCCGTCGTAGCCGAGATCCCGAATCTTCGCGAGCGTGCCTTCAAGGTCGGCCGAGGCTTCGTTTCTCACTGAATATACCTGGATGCCTATAGGAAGTTTTTTCATTTGCTTTTCCCTCTCTTTATGAAAAATGATATTTGAGTCTTATGTGACGCGGACCGGCACACAGGGCGCCGGATGAGCTGATCAGTCAGTCCCTCCCGCCGTTCTCTTCCGGCTGCGTACCGTTTTTTTTCTCCTCTGCCTCTGCCTCTGCCCCTGCCCCTGACTCTGCCGCCGCCTTTTTCTTTTTCCGGAAGACTATCAGCTTGCTGAGGATGTAGTTCAGCACCGTGACAACGACCATCGAGAAGATGCTCGTCACGAGGTCGGGAGTGAACTCGACGATGAACCTGAAGGCGGAATATCCCATCGCCGCGAGGAGCAGCGGGAAGGCGACCCCGATCAGAAGCTCGACGAAATATGTCCCGACTCTCGAGCCTGTGAAGCTCCAGAACTGCTTCCGGACGGCATGTCTTTCATTGTCGTTGTTCCGAAACACCCATTTTTTGTTGGGATAGAAGGCAAAGAGGACGCCTGCGATCCACCCGAGCGTGACCGCGACGATCCTGAGGACCGCTGCGTTCTTTATGTCTCTGCTGCCGCCCGCCGAGAATATCTGCCGGAAGAGCTCGGGGAGCGAGTTGCCGTCGGCGGCCCCGAGGTCAATCGAGAAGACCGCCGCGCCGCCGTATAGCACGGCGAGCCGCACGCCGTATGCGACGACAGTCGTGAGCACACCCACGATCAGGTAGATGAGTATCTCTCTGTATTTATCGGGTAATCTCTTTTTCATATCATGCTCCGCCGGTGCGCCGGTCAGTCAGTCCCTGCGGCTCCATACGGTCCCCGAGGGGGTGTCGGTGAGGACTATCCCCTCGGCGAGGAGCTCGGCGCGGATGCGGTCGGCCTCGGCCCAGTTCTTAGCCTTCTTGGCAGCGGCGCGGGCCGCTATCCTCTCCTCTATCGATCTGATCTCCGGATCGCCGGAAAAGTCCTGTACGGCTTCCGGCGCCGCGGCGGCCTTCTCCTTTTCGGCCTCATCCGCGATCTGCGCCGCTGCCTTCTCTTCGAGGCCGAGCATGAGCACGGTGTCGAAATCCCTGACGGCGGCAAGTCTTGTCGCGGGAGAAGCCGGGGATTTCAGGGC
>CADCPG010000095.1 GCA_902803255.1 uncultured Ruminococcus sp.
CACCCGCAACCCCAGATACAATTACAAGCATCTCGCCTTCCCGTTCAGGAACAAGAAGGCGGAGCCTTTTCTCGTTACCGTCTCGCCGTCGGACGCCGAACCTCACCGGAACTCGCACGAGGGGCAGGAGTTCGAGTATATGGTATCGGGGAAGATGATACTCTACATCGGGGACGAGGAGTACCTGATGGAGGAGGGCGACAGCGCGTATTTCGACTCGGGATATCCGCACGCGCTCAAGGCGGTCGGAGACGCACCCGCCGAATTCCTCGCGATAGTGATCAAGTGAACTGATATACAGGTATTCCCATATGGCTATTTACGAAAGATTCACCGGAAGGGACAGAGACAGTTTCGCTTCCCTGAAGGATGCACAGGAAAACTATAGAATAGACTATCCGGAAGACTTCAACTTCGCCTATGACGTGCTCGACGTGCTGGGACGCGAGAGCCCGGACAAGCGGGCGCTGCAGTGGCTCGGCAGAGACGGCACCGAGAAGACGATCAGTTTCGGCGAGATGTCGCGCGAGTCGGACAGAGCCGCGCGGTTCCTCTATGACACAGGTATCCGCAAGGGCGACAGGGTACTGCTGGTCCTGAAGCGTCACTACTACTTCTGGTATCTGCTGCTCGGGCTGCACAAACTCGGCGCGGTGATGGTCTTTGCGACGTCGATGCTGATGCCGAAGGACTATGTCTACCGATGCAACGCCGCGAAGATAAAGTGCGTCATCATTACCGGAGACGACATGTGCCCCGAGCACTTCGACGCCGGAGAGGGATACGAAACGGTAGAGATGAAATTCGTCGCCGGCGGCGAGCCGCGCCCCGGATGGCGCTCGTTCGACCGCGAATTCGCCGCGACGCCAGCCGAATGGACAAGACCGGAGGGCGACGGCCGCACGCGCGCCGACGACATCATGATGCTCTGCTTCTCATCGGGCACGACGGGCTATCCCAAGATCATTACGCACGACTTCAGATACCCGCTCGGCCACATAATGACGGGCGTGTTCTGGCACCGCTGCGTCGACGGCGGACTGCATTTCACCGTCTCCGACACCGGATGGCTGAAGGCGCTCTGGGGCAAGATCTACGGCCAGTGGATGGCGGAGAGCGCCGTCATGGTCTACGATTTCGAGAAATTCCGCGCCGACGACATACTGTCGGTCATTGAAAAATACAAAGTCACCACCTTCTGCGTTCCTCCCACGATGTACCGCATGCTGCTCCAGACCGACGTGGAAAAATACGACCTGTCGTCGGTGACCCACTGCTGCACCGCCGGCGAGGCGCTGGGCCCCGAGATATTCAACGAGTGGTACAGACGCACCGGCCTTAAGATCTACGAGGGATTCGGGCAGAGCGAGAGCCCGGTCATGATCGGGACGATCTACCCCTGGACCGAGCCGGTACCGGGTTCCGCGGGACTTCCCGTTCCGGGATACGACGTCCACATCGTCGACCCCGACTGCAACAGCGTCCCGAGGGGCGTCACCGGCGAGATCTGCGTGAAGGTCCCCGACATAAAGCACCGCCCGTGCGGTCTCGTGCTCAACTACAACTTCAACAAAGAGGAGACCGAAGAGGCGTACCGCGGCGGCTTCTACCATACCGGCGACACCGCCTACCGCGACGAGAAGGGAATGTTCAGATACGTCGGCCGCAACGACGACGTCATCAAGTCGTCGGGCTACCGCATAGGGCCCTTCGAGATCGAGTCGGTGCTCATCGAGCACCCGGCCGTCCTCGAGGCCGCCGTCACCGGAGTCCCCGACCCGAAGGGGATAAGGGGCTTTCTGGTCAAGGCAACGATAGTTCTCAAGCCGGGGTATACCGGTTCGCCCGAGCTCGTGAAGGAGCTCCAGAATTTCGTCAAAACGAACACCGCGCCGTATAAGTACCCCAGGATCGTCGAGTTCACCGACGCCCTTCCCAAGACCTTCTCGGGAAAGGTGAGGAGAGCCGAGATCAGGCGCCGCGACGCGGAAAAGTACGGAAAGCAATGAAAAACACTGTTAAAAAGCAAACCGGGCGCACCGC
>CADCPG010000096.1 GCA_902803255.1 uncultured Ruminococcus sp.
AAGCGCAGCCGCTCTCTGCCCGCCGTCTCGTTGAATATGTATTTCGGCGCCATGTCGGAGCGCGCGTAAAGGTAGGTGAAGCGCTGCTGCATGACCCGGTATCCGGGCAGCCCGCGCCGTTCCGCCTCAGCCGTCGCGTCGGCGACGCGCCAGGTGTCGAAATTGCTGCAGCCGAGCAGGCGCACCTTTCCTTCGCGGACGAGAGAGGCAAAGGCCTCCGCCGTCTCGCCGAGCGGGGTCGACGTATCGTCGGTGTGCGCGTAGTAGACGTCGATGCGGTCGGTCCGGAGCTTGCGCAGGCTCTCGCCCGCCCAGTATTCTATCTGCTCCCTCCGGAGTCCGGCGCCGGTCCCGTGGCGGTCAAATCCGACCTTCGTGGCGATGACCACGTCATCGCGGCAGCCGCGGCTCTCCAGCCACTCTCCGAGCAGCGTCTCGCTCTCGTCGCCGGTACCCGCCCAGTGGGCGTAGTTGTTCGAGGTGTCGATGAAATTGCCGCCGGCCCCGACGTACGCGTCGAGCACGGCAAAAGCGTCCTCGCGGGACGTTGCCGTTCCGAAGTTCATCGCGCCGAGGGCGGCGGGAGATACCGCGACGCCCCCTCCTATGTCAATCCTGTCTGTAAGTTTCATTCCGGATCACTCCTGTTCCATGCGGGCGATAACATCGTCCTGCAGCCGCCTGCACATATCGACGAATATCCCGCTGTAGCCCGTCACGCGAACCCGCAGGTCGCGGTGCAGTTCGGGATGCCGCTGCGCGTCGCGCAGTTCGGAGACGTCGGCGACCGACACCTGAGCGTGCAGCCCGCCGCGTTCGAAATACGACGCCAGGATCCCGGAGAACACGCGGAGGCCTTCCTCTCCGTCAAACATGCCCTTCGGCACGTCGAGGTTAAGCGCGCCCGAGAGGAAGCCGTCGGGAGGGATGGCGTTGAGCATGGAACCCAGCATCCCTGTGATCCCGGCCGTGGCGGAACCGTTAGACGGCCTCGAGTTCTGCGAATAGGGCGTGTGCGCGCGGCGGCCGTCGGGTGTGGCTCCGCCGAGCTCGCCGTATTTGATATGCCACGTGTCGCTCTCGAGGCTCGGCATAAGCATGAACCCCGGCTCATTCTCCTCCGTGCATGCGCAGCTCTTTTTTGCAACAAGGTCCGCGACGCCCGCCGCGAGTCTGAGCGCGTGAGCGTCGGCGTCCGGGTCTCCGCAGCCGAATTTCGGCGCGTTCCGGCAGAGGCCGAGAATACGCGGGCAGCCCTCGAAATCGCGTTTCAGCGCGTCAAGCAGCTCTTCACAGGAGACCTTCTTCTCCCTGAAGACGAGGCGGTCGACGGCCGTGAAACAGTCTGCCGTCGTGGCGAATGAGAAGAACGACATCAGTTCGAAGCGGTATTTCGACGACGCGCAGAATCCGAGTCCGGTCTCGGCCGGGGCGTCGCGGAAGCAGTCGGTGAACGTCAGCGCGCCCGACGGCCGTCTCGCCCTCATGCCCAGTTCGCGCGATATTGTCTTTATCCTCAGGTCGATAAAATCCGAAAAGCGGGCGAAAAACCGGCAGTAGAGGGCGTCGGTGCTGCGCTCCGGCTCCGGGAGCTTCGCCACGTCCTCCATCGCCTCCATAAAGCATTCGGGACCGACGAAACGGTGACGCGGGAGCGGACGCCGCAGGTATTCCTTCTCCTCTTCGGTGAATCCGACTCCCATGCGCACCGCCGACGGGCTGCCCTGAATCCAGCAGCCGTTGTCGCCGGTCGACGGCCAGTTGCAACCGAAATGCTCGTAGCGGCGGGCGTCCTCCTCCGGCAGGCCGAGCTTCATGAAAGTCCTGACGACGTTCTCGTCGTTGTATATCATCATCGACGAACTGCCAAGCGCCTTTTCGCACACAGTCCGCCACAGGCCGGGGCTGCGTTTTTCCATGCCGGAGTAATAGCTCACGACGGCCACGGGATTCTTGAATTCGGGACGTATGCACTCGCAGAACAGCGCAGTCAGTTCGTTGTCGGCAGGCTGCCCGGACAGGTCGCGACCGGCAAGCGGAAGATACTGCGGAGCGTCGAAGTTAAGGATGCGGTCGAACGTCGTGCTGTCGTCCGCGGTCCCGAGCTGGTGCTCGCCGCGCCCCATTATGAGGTTGTGCTTGCAGTAGTAGTCGGTGATGACTGCGCGGGCGCCGTCTTCGTCGAGCCTCCCCGAGGCGATGTCCGCGCGGTAGAGCGGCAGCAGTATGCGGTCGAGCCGGCCGAGAGTGAGTGTGGGGTTCTTTGTGATATAGGCGCAGTCGACGAGCGCGACGGTCCAGAGCAGCTGCAGCGCCTCGGCGAATGACGCCGGCGCGCGGATGGCTCCCGCGCGGAGGTTCGACGCGACGTCTCCCATCCCCGCTTTCTCAGCCGCCCCGGCATAGCGCAGCATATATGCCGACAGGGCGCCGTAGACCTCCGTCATGCCGCGCAGGAAGACCGCTTTGCCGTCCTTCAACGGGCCCGGCGGATCTTCGCGCATGACGCGCTCCAGCGTCTCCTCCGCCCGTCTCTTCAGGCCCGGCAGCCCAAGCTTCACAAGAGAGGCCCACGAATATGTGCAGTGCCCGGAGCTGAGGAACACCTTCTTCGAGGGTGAGTCCGGATCTTTAAGCGCAGACTGATAAAGAGCCTCCTCGCCGGACGTCAGTTCCCTGTCGGGTACTCTGCCGGCGATCAGGTCGTACGGTTCGAGCGGAGTCGAAACGCGCGACAGCAGCTCTCCGAGCATGCGCGAAAAACGCAGCGGCTGCGGGAGTTCCGCGAGACCGTGTCCGATCTCATTCATAACGGATACCCGTTCGTACTGCGTGGAAAACAGAGGCTTGAGGGTCAGCGCCGAGACCGCCTCGCCGATATTGAGCGACAGATCTGTCATTTCTCCGGTCTCCGTAAAAGCAGGCTTCCCGAGGACCGGGAAGCCTGTCTTCGTTATGAGCGCCGCTGCAGGATCACTTCGAGAGCGCCTGAGCCACCGCGACGGCCACCGCGACGGTCATGCCGACCATCGGGTTGTTGCCGGCGCCGAGGAATCCCATCATCTCGACGTGCGCGGGGACCGACGAGGAACCCGCGAACTGGGCGTCGGAGTGCATCCTGCCCATGGTGTCGGTCATGCCGTAGGAGGCTGGGCCGGCGGCCATGTTGTCGGGATGGAGGGTGCGGCCGGTGCCGCCGCCCGACGCGACCGAGAAGTACTTCTTCCCTGCCTCGAGGCGTTCCTTCTTGTATGTCCCGGCGACGGGATGCTGGAAGCGGGTGGGGTTCGTGGAGTTGCCGGTGATCGAGACGTCGGCGTTCTCGTGCCACATGATCGCAACGCCCTCGCGGACGTCGTCGGCGCCGTAGCAGTTGACCTTGGCGCGTTCGCCCTTTGAATACGCGATCTTCTCGACGACGGTCAGGGCGTGATCCTCCTTTACGTCGGCGGAGAGGTAGTCGTATTTCGTCTTTACATATGTGAATCCGTTTATGCGGCTGATGATCATCGCCGCGTCCTTGCCGAGTCCGTTGAGGATGACGCGCAGGGGCTTTTTTCTCACCTTGTTGGCGTTGAGAGCGATCTTGATGGCGCCCTCGGCCGCGGCGAAGGATTCGTGGCCGGCCAGGAAAGCGAAGCACTCGGTCTCCTCATCCAGCAGCATGGCGCCCAGATTGCCGTGGCCGATACCGACCTGGCGCTGATCCGCTACGGAGCCGGGGATGCAGAAGGCCTGCAGGCCCACGCCGATCCACTTGGCGGCTTCAGCCGCGCTGCCGGCGTTTTCCTTCATGGCGATGGCGGCGCCCAGCTCATAAGCCCACTTCACGTTTTCGAAGCAGATGGGCTGCGTGCTCTCCACGATGCTGTAGGCATCCACGCCCTTGCTGTTGGTGAAAGCCTTTACTTCCTCAAAATTCTTGAAACCGTACTTTTCCAGGACGGGCTGCAGCTGCGGCATGCGTCCCTCATAATTTTCAAACAAAGCCATGTGCTGCGCCTCCTTTACTCTTTCCGCGGATCAATCCACTTGACCGCGCCGTCTTCTGCCTTGAAACGACCGTAGGTACCCAGGTTCTTGTCGTACGCTTCCTGCGCGGAGAGACCCTTCTTGATGTCGTCCATCATCTTGCCCAGGCTCAGGAACTGATAGCCGCAGACCTGGTCATCCTTGTCCAGCGCCATCTTGACCACATAGCCCTCGGTCATCTCCAGATAACGGGTGCCCTTGGCGCGGGTGCCGTACATGGTGCCCACCATGGAGCGCAGGCCCTTGCCCAGATCCTCCAGGCCGGCGCCGACACGCAGGCCGTCATCAGAGAAGGCGGACTGGGTGCGGCCGTA
>CADCPG010000097.1 GCA_902803255.1 uncultured Ruminococcus sp.
GAGATCATACTCAAGACCAGATACGCAAAGGACGCCGAGACATCGCAGATGATCGACATCATCTACAACACCGCCTCGTTCGACTTTGCCTACATCTTCAGGTCGGACACCGACTACTCGACCCAGTTCAAGAACATAATCACATCCAAGGCCAACACTCTCAGCTCGACCTACAAGGCGATAAAGAAGACCGCGGATGCAAGCTTCGCACGTCTGACCGAGGCTCTCGAGCCCAAAGGCTGACGGTAACGACGCCAAATAAATCCGGCCTGTCATTAAAGCCGCGCTTTAATGACAGGCCGCTTCCCTTTTGTCAGCCAAGACAGGTGCCGCCCCATTCCACGACGGTAAATCCCGTGCGGACGAAAGGTGTAAATGTCTGTTCCTTAAGGGAGACATACTCGTCGGAGGAACGGAAAGCCATGAAAACGCGAAGTACGGAATCAGGCGCCGGTGTTATCTCAAGTTTTGCCGTCTCAAGATACTCCTCACCGCAGAACCGGATCAGATTGTATCTGTTATTCTCCATCCGAGGGAGCCAGTAGCTGATAAATTCGTCAGATTCGTTCCCGGCAAGTCCGATCTCTGTAAGTATCTTTTCGAGAAACTCGCGTGTTTGACTGCCCGCAACACAGAACCCCTCGGTTATCGTGAATTCACGGCTCGGGATGCCCTCCCAGAACAGATAGGGATAGGTTTTTCCGTCATCCGCAGTGATCCTGCCGTCGGGGCGGGCGGTCACATGCCAGCCGTCACGGTATGTCGGGATCGTTCTTGTGAAATATCCGTCAAAATCAAGCCTGACGAAGACCTCGGTCGTTTTTTGGGGATAGAGGTAGATGACGGGTTTGTCAAAGACAGGTTCTCCTTCATCCGGTCTTGAAACGCGGGAGTGGATGACCTTTGTGATTATCTTATCATAATGACCTTCATACGGGTCGCCGAACCGGTCTACGGTAACCGTACCGCGTTCTGCTACGGCGTCGGATTTGTAATACTCGACCTTGACGGTGTTGAAGACCTCATAATTGTGTTGTCCGCAAATGACGAATGTATCATTTCCGTAGATCCAGTCGGCACCGTATTCCTGGACGTAGATATACACAATGTCGATATTTGAAGGCAGAGTGCTTTGTGAGCCTGCCGTATCCCGGCCTTCAGTGTTTTGTGAGCTGACAGCATCGGCGCTCTCCGTGTTTTTTGAGCTGTTCTGATCTGCGCACCCGGCAAGGGAAACGGCGGTCAGAATGACGGTTAACAGAATTGCAAGCGTCTTTTTCATAAGAAAAACCTCCTCAGATCTCAGACCGGCTCCCGGCGGTCAAGCAGCAGCTTCGCACCGTCTTCGGCCTCTATGTTTTCGGTCACGAGCCCGCTAACGGCGCCGGCAAGCGAGAGAACACAGTCTCCTCTTCCCCGGACGTCCCTAACGGTGATGTTATACGTCTCTTCCCCGGTGGAGTGACGGCTGCCGTACATATGCCGGTCGCCTATCCTCACGGCGAATATCCCGCGGTCCATATGAGGCGACCCGGCGGATTCGTCCCGGACTCCGTCGATCAGAATGTCGTGGAGCGGGATCCCGCCCTGATTCAGCAGCCTGACGTTCGTGCAGTAGGATGCCGTCCGTACGTTTCTGATCTCGACCCTGCAGATGTCGGGAGGCAGTCCCTCCACACTGAAGGTCCGCTCGATCAGCCCGTCAAGCGCCGTGAGCGCGACGCTGTCGTCCTCGGTAAAACCGGTGATGTTCTCTATCACGATGTCGCTGCATCCCTGCCTCAGGTCGATACCGTCGGCGTTCTTGACCAGCACCTCCTCGTATCTTGAGCGCTTAAGGCCGCGATAGGGGATGCCGTCGGGTCCGATCCCGGTGTCGTTCGCGCAGAAATCGACATCGCTGATACGGCCGTTTCTGCAGTAGAGGAAGTTCAGCGCCCACCAGCGCATGTTACGGCAGGAGATCCCCGAGACCCTGAAGCCGTCGACATTGGCAAACAGGAGAAGACTGTTCTTCCATACCGGCGGAAGTCCGCCGCTCAGATGATTCCTCTCCGACAGGCCGTTGTACTCTCCTCCGTCGAGGACCGCATGTCCGTCGCCCAGGATGGAGATGTTCCTGTCCGCGCCCTCCGGCGTCCGGCCCTCCGGCGTCCCGCATCCGCTGTTGACGAACATATTGGAATAGCAGCCGTCGGCCATGCGCAGGTGGCATCCGGAAAGCCTCAGGGTGAAACCGGACGGGATGCGCACCTCCCTGTCTATTTCCCAGCAGCCCTCTATCCCGGCCGTGCGGCTGCCGTCCCTCAGGCCCTTTTCGATCTCGCCGGTGATATACCCGTATCCGTTTTTCTGAAATACCATTTTTCCTCTTTTTTTGCCTCAACTGCTTGATTTATAAAATTAAAAGTGATATAATAATTTTGACGTTGTGTTTCACAACGATTCTGAATTCTGAATAAAGAGGTATGAAGGGACGATGAGAGCGACAAAAAGGATCCTGATCATAGCACTTGCTGTTATGATGACCGTCACTATCGCCGGCTGCGGAAAACCATCCGGCCAAACCGAACAGACGACCGGCGGCGATATATCGGGGGAGGGGACTCCTCCCGAAACGCAGCCTGAGACCGCGTACATCGATACGCTCGAGAAGAGGGACCTCGGTGAAGCGACGTTCACCGTGATCGGGCAGAGCAACAATGAACGCCAGAACTTCTATACCGAGGAGAAGGCCGGCGATACCATCAACGAATCGATCCAGGAGCGCGACTGGATGGTCGAGGAACGGCTAAACGTCAAACTGAATTATCTCGCGCTGAGCGACCGCAAGAAGGTGACCGAGGCCGTCCAGAAGGACACGGCTTCGGGCGACGGTGAATACGACCTCGTGATGACTTCGCTGTCAGACGGTATCAACACCCTTACGACGGGCGGCCGCCTCGTCGACCTCACCCGGGTGCCTTACATGTCGCTCGGCAGCGTCTACTGGAACGAGTCGATGACGGTGAACATGGAGATCGGCGGCAAGCTTTTCTTCACCACCGGACCGATCTCCCCGCAGCTCTACCAGACTCCGATCGTGATGATGGAGAACAAGAGGATCGCCGCCGAATACAAGCTTGAAGATCCGTACAAGGTCGTGCTTGAAGGCCGGTGGACGATCGACAAGCTCGCCGAGGTGATAAAGGACGTCTCGCACGATCTCAACAGCGACGGCGTCATGGGCGAACAGGATTTCTGGGGCCTTATCATCGATCCGACCTTCGGAAACGCCCTGTACGTCGGCGCCGGCCTTGATGCCCGCCAGAAGACCGACAACGGCTACCGCCTCGCCATCGGCGATGAAGATTTCATCAATCTCGTTGACAAATGCTCTTCCCTCTTCGGAGACCGGAACTCGGTCCTTTCGAACCCCGAGGGCAAGAAGGATTACGATCTGGATATCTTTAAACCCGGCAACGCTCTCTTTATCGACGACACCGTCCTCGGCGTCCTGCTGATGCGCGACATGGTCGATGACTTCGCGATCATCCCCTGCCCCAAGGCAAGCGTCGAACAGGAGAGGTATCTGACCACCTGCAACACCTGGCTCCCGTCGGGCGTGGGGATCCCCAGAAACGGCGCGGATCTTGAGACAGCCGGCCTCATCCTTGAAACGATGGCGGTATACTCCTACGAAAAGATCGTTCCCGCGGTCTATGAGATCACCCTCCGCGGAAAAGTCTCGCGCGACGCCGAGAGCTACAGGACTCTGGACATCATCTATGAGAATCTGTCCTTCGACTTCGTCAGTGTCTTCAACCCGGGCGGCGCCTCCGACCTCCTGCGCAACTCGATGATAGGCGACAAGGAAAATTACGCGTCGTCCTACAACTCGATAAACAAGATCGCTCAGAAGGTGCTTGACGATTTCGTTGACGCCGTCGCGACGCTCGACTGAATATCCCGGCCTGTTTCGGGGCTGTCAGGAAAGCCTTGCTTTCCGGCAGCCCCTGTTTTTGTGCGCCGCCTGCGCGGTCTGATAAGCGGCAACATTATTATACCACGTTTCGACCGGATTGTCA
>CADCPG010000098.1 GCA_902803255.1 uncultured Ruminococcus sp.
C
Source organism: uncultured Ruminococcus sp. (assembly GCA_902803255.1). Classification (GTDB taxonomy): domain Bacteria; phylum Bacillota; class Clostridia; order Oscillospirales; family CAG-272; genus CAG-390. The sequence continues at coordinate 2 of CADCPG010000098.1, forward strand.
GCCTGTCCGTTCCCGCCCGGCTGAAGAAAGATGATCCGGGCGGGGGCCGCGGCCCCCGCCCGGAATTATTCAACGGTCAGCCTGACTCAGCCGGCGAGCGTGTATTTTATGATCACGGGATGATGGTCGCTCGGCCAGTTGCCGTCGATCATCTCGTTGCACACCCGGTAAAACGACACCTCCGTCTTGTTTCGGATCACGAAGATGAAGTCGATCGTCGACGAAGCAGACCCGTAAGACGTGAACGTCGGGGCCGCCTCGGCGGTCGCGGCTATATTCATGGAGTTCGTCATGCCGGAATTGATGATCGTCGAATATTCGGCGGAGGACGCCGATCCGTTGAAATCTCCGGTCAGGATCACCGGATATCCGAACTGCGTCTTGAGGAACTCGACGAGCACCTTCGCCTGCTTCTGCCTTGCCTCGCCCGATTTGTGGTCGAAATGCGTGTTCACCACCATCATCTTTCTGCCGTCGGAGATCCGCTCAAGCAGCGCGAAGGTGTAGATGCGGTTGAGCGACGATTCGGCGTACTTCGACTTTACACTCGGAGTATCGGAGAGCCAGCGCGTTCCGCTGTCGAGCAGTTTGAACCTGTCCGCGCGGTAGAATATCGGGTTGTGCTCTCCGCTCGATCCTCCGTCTCTTCCCTCGCCGACATACGCGTAAGTCCTGCCCAGATTCGACCGGAGTATGCTCATCCAGTTCGGACTGGCTTCCTGGAAACCGATCGTATCGGGCGAGTAGTTGTTGATGATGGTTATGACACGGCGCACCCGGTCTTCGGTAACGCTGCTTACCCAGAGGTTGAACGACATGGAAGTGAGCAGCGACGAATCGTATGTGACTGTTTCCTTTGCGGAAAGCACGACATTCACCTCTTCCGTTTTTTTGTCTCCGATCAGCTGAGTGAATCTGACGAACGCGGCGCCGTATCCGGCGCTGTCAGCCGCATACAGCGTGATGTTTTTTCCGTCGTAGCAGATATACGCCTCGTCTTTTACGAGCGTCGCCGGTTCTTTCGCGGTCCTGTCGGTCTTTCCGACGAGGATCTCGCGGCCGGTCGCGGCACCGGCATCCCTGTCGCTCTGCACGTCGAGCTCGTATCCCGAGGCCGATCTGATCGCTTCCATTATATTACGGGCGGCGGCCTCCTCTCCTCCGGTCGAGTCCGAGGGGTAGATGATCCTGTACGACTGCACCGGGGTGCCGCAGAGAGAGAGCCGGTCTATGAGATAGTTGCCCTGCTGGAGAAATTCGCTGTCCGGCATGACGAAGAACATCTCATCTTCTGGATTTGCCGCCTTCACCACATTCGACATGAATCTGCTGACTGCGAGCGCGGTGGCCTCGTCGCAGCCGCCGGCGATGACCAGTTTTCTGCCGACAAGGGTGTATCCGTAATCCTTGTATCTGAGTTTGGAGATGAATTCGGCGCTCTCCGGGCGGTTCGTCTTTCCGATGAGTATCTCATACTCGCCGATGGAGAAGGCGGGTACGCCTTCCTTGTAAAAATCGGTCTTGATCGCTACCTTTCCGCCGCTGTCCTTCACCAGTGCGTTCAGCGCGGTGTAAAGTGAGACCGAAGTATCGGTCAGGCTCTCTCTCCCGTCCGGCCTTACGACCGAATAAAGCGCGAGATCGCTCATCCTGATGCTCCCGGCCGATTCCGCGGAGGTATCTCCCGCGGTCTCGGATACCTGATCAGACGTATCCTCGGGCGTCCCGCCGGCGCATCCGAAGGTGAACAGCACCGAAAGCATCATGGCCGCCGTCAATCCGAGGCACAGAAGCCTCTTACCGTATTTTCTCATACAGTTCCTCCACATCCTGCTGTTTTCCGCAGCGTTAAACAGGTTTGCTCTTGATTTTTTCACCTGTTAGTGATATTATTATATGATAATTCCTGCCGGTTGTCAAGTAATTCGGGCAGCCCCGGGAAAGGTTTCTGGCGAAAGGACTCAGCCGGCATCCAAATGGTCGATTCAAGCGATAAAAAAAGCGCCGTGACCGGAAGGAGGATCATGATCCTCTGCTTCTTCGCGTACGCGGTGTCGTATCTCGGGCGGAACACCTTCGCGGCCTGCATAACCGATATGACGGCCGCGGGACTCTTTCCGACCGGATTTGACGGCTATATCTCGGCCGCCTTTCTGGTCTTCTACGGGGCTGGCCAGTTCATCAACGGGAGACTGACGTCGCTCGTCAGGCCGGGCCTGTTCGCCGCGGCCGGACTTCTCGGCTCGGGAATTGCGAACATATCGATGGCATTTGCCGGGAACCGGTTCCTGTTCGTCGCGCTCTGGGCGGTCAACGGCTTCTGCTGCTCGATGCTCTGGCCGACAGTCATCCGGGTCTTTTCGGAGTGGCTCGACACCGCCGAGCGGAACAGGGCATCGACGAACATCTCGCCATCGATCCCCGTCGGGTCGATACTCTGCTACCTTATATGCTATTTCATGCTCAAACTCGACTGGCATGCCGTCTTCATACTCTCCGGCTCTCTGCTCTGCGCCGGCTCCGCGGTGTGGTTCACCGCGACGACGCTGCTGAGGAAGGACGTTGCGGCGCGTTTCGCCGAGATCGCTGACGAAGAACCCGCCTCCCCCGCGGCGAAGAGAAAGCTGACTCCTGCGTACTTCTTTGCCGCCGGTCTCGGGATCATGGCGGTCGCTTCGATCGTATCCGGAACGCTGAAGGAGGCCGTTATCAGCTGGATACCCACGTATCTCACCGAGAATTTCGGCTTTCTCAGCTCCGATTCCGCGCTGATCTCGGTGCTCATGCCGCTCATCTCGGTCGCCGGCCCTTATTTTGCGGTTTTTATAGACAGGAAATTCTTCCGAAACGAGTGCGCGACCGTCGGTATGCTCTTTGCCATGTCGGCCTTCTTCCATCTGCTGATCGTCCTGTTCTTCAGAGATCTCGCCGTGCCGGCCGTCATACTGCTCTCACTGTCGTCGGCCTGCCTGTGGGGCGTCAACACGATGCTGATGACATATACATGCTACCATTTCCGAAGATCGGGGCTCTCCGCCGCGGTCTCCGGCACACTGAACGCCGCGGTGTATCTGGGGTCGTCCAGCTTCACTTACATCTACAGGGGCATAAACGAGGCATCCGGCAGCTGGGATCCGGTGGTCGCCGTCTGGGCGGTCATCGGGACCGCGGGCTGTCTGTTCTGCTTCCTCGGCGCCAGGTCGTGGAAGAAGAGACGTCCGGAATAAGCCTAGGCACCTGACCGCACGGCCTTCCGTCGAAAAATCGGGGGCTGTTTAAAAACCTTGGGTTTTTAACAGCCCCGCAACTGTCACGGCCGGGAAACCGTGACAGTTGCCGATCTTTTTCGTTTTTTGCCTGAAAAAACATCATTA
>CADCPG010000099.1 GCA_902803255.1 uncultured Ruminococcus sp.
ACGACGACCGTCGTAACTCCGCTCATCTCTGAGGCTATCGCCCGCCGCAGCTTCATGTCGGTCCCGTAGTCGAGCGCCGAGCTCGAGTCGTCGAGTATGAGTATGTCGGGGTCGCCCGCGATCGCCCGCGCGATGAGCACCCTCTGGCGCTGCCCGCCCGAAAGGTTGGTGCCCTTCGACGAGAGCTCGTGGGCGTATCCGTCGGGGAAGGCTTCGATGAAGCCGTCGGCCTGGGCGATCCTCGCGGCGCGCTCTATCCTCTCCTGCGGGATGTCCCTGAAGAAGGCTATGTTCTCGGCGACGGTCCCGGCGAATATGAAGTCGTTCTGCATCGCCGCTCCGAAGCGGTCCTTCAGTTCTTCGCGGGACAGCGTCCTGACGTCACGCCCGCCTATGCGGACCGAGCCCGACGAGACGTCGTAGAAGCGCATGAGCAGCGAGACTACCGTCGTCTTGCCCGAGCCCGTCGCGCCGATTATCCCGAGCTTTCCGCCGCGCGGGAGGCTGAAGTCGATCCCGCGCAGGATGCCGGAGGTGCCGGCGTAGTCGAAACCGACCGAATCGAAGACTATGCCGTCCTCGCCTTCGCGGCGGGGGCATTCCTCCTCGCTCATGACGGGCAGGCCCTCGCCGGTGCGCAGCACCTCGGCGACCCTTCCGGCCGAGGCGGAGGCCTTCGACCACATGACGAAGATCCTCGACACGCCCATCATGGCCATCGAGATCATGGTGAAATACTGGATGAATGCGATGATGTCGCCCGGCTTCGACAGCCCGCCGTTGACGAGCCTCGCGCCGAAGAAGACGACCGAGACGAGCCCGAGGTTCATGAAGAAGTTCATCGCCGGGTTCGAAGCCGCCATGATCGAGTTGGTCTTAACCTCGATCCGGGCGAGCTTTCTGTTCTCGTCGTCATAGCGGCGGTATTCGTAATCGCGCCGCGAGAGCGCCTTGATCACGCGTATGCCCTGGGCGTCCTCCCTGACCACCCTGATCATGCCGTCGACGGCGGCCTGGACCTTCGTGTAGAGCGGCAGGCCCTTCGAGGTGATCGTGTAGACGGCGACGAACAGGAAGGGCAGGACGGCCGCCATGACCAGGGTCAGGCGCAGGTCCATCGTGGCGCAGACGGCGAGTCCGCCCGCGAGCATGATCGGGGCGCGCACTCCCATACGCTGCATCGAGTTTATGAAGTTGTGGATGTTGTAGGTGTCGCTCGTGATGCGGCTCTCGAGGCTGGGGACGGTGAAGGCGTCGGTCTGCGCCGGGGTGAGTCGCACCGTGCGGTCGAAGAGGTCGTGGCGTATCATCCCCGCGGCGTCCTTGGCTATCTCGGCCGAGACCCTGTTCGCCTTTATGCTGCCCGCCACGCCGAGAGCGGCGCAGACTATCATCAGGACGGCGTAAAGCGCTATCTCGAGCGCCTTTGCCTTCGTGTCGACGTCTGCCTGGCCCTCGAGGGGGCTTATTATCTCATTGAGGATGTAGCTGAGTATCCTCGGAAGCGCCAGCTCGATGACGGTCGCGAACACCTTCAGTATCATGTTGAAGGTGAGCCGCCTCGAGAAGGGCTTCAGGTATTTCAGTATGTGTCTCATACGTTTTCCGCGGCGCCCTCCTTCTCTTCCGCTTTGGCCTCATCTCCGGCTTCGCGCTGTCCGGAGGGCTGGTCCTTCGCGTCCTGACCGTCGCCGAAGACCTCGTCGGAGACGCCGGCGTAAGCGGCGGCCCGCTTCGCCAGCTTCGGCATGATGGCGGTCAGCTGCGCGGCCTCCTCTTCGGTCAGGGCCTCCGCCATATAGGCGTTCCAGTCCCGGAGCATCGACCGGATGCCCGGAAGCGCCGCCTGCGCCTTTTCGGTCGGATAGACGAGCAGCACTCTCCGGTCGTTCGGAGACTGCTCGCGGCGGACGTATCCGTGAGACTCGAGATAGGCGAGCGTACGCGTGACGTTGCTCTTGTTGATGAACAGCTTTCTCGCCAGGCTGTCCTGCGATATCCCGGGACAGCGGCACAGCGTGAGGATATAACTGTGGTGCGTATCCCCGAGATCGGTCCCCTTCAGCCTGTCGGCGCGGTAGATCGCCCCGCAGCGGCTCACTATGTTTATGCATCTCATTAAAGAAGGCATTTTCTTTTCGGCTTCCTTCCGTCGGTAATTCGGCTGTCGCGTCGCGGCGCGCTTTCGTTGCGCCCGCAACTTTACGCGAATATTATATCATCGCGGCGGTGTTCCTGTCAATATAAAACGAGTCTGCGCACCGGCGCCGTCCTGCGCAGGGACAGATTTTTCTTGCAACTTGCCGCGAAATACTGTATAATACGTCCTCAAAGGAGTAAATAATGCGTTTTTTTATCAAATCAAACAGTAAAAAGCAATTTAAGTATCACTTCCCGTTCCGCGCCGCGCGCGCGGCGCTTTTGTTGCTCCTCGCGGCGGCGTCGGTCCTGTCGGGCTGCTCCGGGGATGCCCCCGAGCCTGAGCGCGGCTTCATCGTGTTCCGCGAGAGCTTTACCTTCGGTGGCGGCGCCGCCCCGGAAGGCTACCGCGGGATACTCGAGTACGGCACGCGGATCGACGCCGGGGCCCCCGCTGAATACGTCGAGGAGACCGAAGGCGAGGACGGCATCCGCAGCTTCACGACATACTCGTACACCGGTACTCAGAAGTCGAGATACAGCCGCATGGAATACGACTCGTATGCCGCGGAGGACGGGTCGCATGTGTTCATCGAAAACGGAGGAAGCGGCCGTAAGATCGGCTACAACACGGCCGTATCGGCGGCGCAGCTCGAATACGCAAGGGAGCACCGCGCCGGCGAAGAGGCTCTCGTCGCGGCCGCGAAAAGATGCATGGCGGAATTCACCGACTCATACGCAAACTGCGAACTGAAGGACAACGGGAGCGCCGTGACCGTCGAATTCTTCAACGAGACGGCGGGCGTGCGCTACGGCGACACGGGATTCGTGTACATGCTGCCCGACGCCACCGTCATCAGCTGCGCCGACCACCACGACCCGTCGCTGTATCTTTACGACATCTCCTTCCTCGCCGACGGCGAGATCGAAGCTGCCGCGGAAGCCGCCGTGAACGCGGAGGGAGGCGGAGGCGTCGCGGCGTTCACCGAAGCACGGCTCCTGATCGACGACGGCGGGAGGCCGGTCATCATAGCCGAGTGCAGGCGGGACCCGGAATCGGCGACCGACGCCTTCGGAGCGGAATTCGTCTATACGGTGTTCGACATAGGTCCTCTCCCCGGAGACACGTCCGCGGAGTGATCCTGCGCGGCCGTACGGTCCCGGACCCCGGCGCGCGCTTCACTCCGAAATCATCCCTTGTTCATACGCGCGTCGCACACGGCGCGCGTTGTTCAAAAATTAGCAATAATTATATGTTATACTATATGTGTATGCCCGGCATCCCGGACATGCGGAAAACGAAAGGAACCGCGGAAAAGCAATGATAAAAATTTCGCATCTCGTCAAGAACTACGGCAATTTCTGCGCCGTGGACGATATCAGCTTTGAGGTGGCGAAGGGCGAAGTCGTGGGCTTCCTCGGGCCGAACGGCGCCGGAAAGAGCACCACGATGAACATGGTGACGGGCTACCTGTCATCCACATCCGGGACCGTGACGATAGGCGGAGTCGATATTCTCGACGACCCGCTCAACGCCAAGCGCCTGATAGGATACCTCCCCGAACAGCCTCCCCTCTACCCCGACATGACGGTCGCCGAGTACCTCTCCTTCGCATACGACCTGAAAGGCTGCACATTCAACCGTGAAAAGCACATCGGCGAGATCTGCGACGTCGTCAAGATCACCGACGTGAAGAACAGACTGATCAAGAACCTTTCCAAGGGATACAAGCAGCGCGTGGGCATCGCGCAGGCCCTGGTCGGAAACCCGCCCGTCATCATCTTCGACGAGCCGACGATCGGCCTCGACCCGAAGCAGATCATCGAGATACGCAACCTCATACGCACGCTCGGCAAGGAGCATACCGTCATACTCTCGACGCACATCCTTCAGGAGGTGCAGGCGGTATGCGACCGCATCGTGATCATAAACAAGGGCAAGATCGTGGCCGACGAGCTCACCGAGAACATCTCCAGAGCGGTCGAGAACACGAGACGCTTCAACGTCAAGATCAGCGGACCGCAGCGCGACGTCCTCGCGACGCTCCGCAACCTCCCCGGCATCTCCTACGCCGAGGTGCTCGCGGCCAGGGACGGCGACGCCTATACCTACATGATCGAGAGCGAGGTCGGAGTCGACATACGCAAGAAGCTCTTCTGGACGCTCTCCGACAAGGGCTGGCCGATGATAGGCCTCGAAGCGCTCGGCATGAGCATCGAGGACATCTTCATCGCCGTCGTCGACAAGACCGACGAGGAGAAGCGCCCCGGCCTGCGCCAGGACAGGAAAAAGAAGCCCGACAGCCGCCGCGCGGCGGCGGAGAAGGCGATGGCGTCCGAGATCGTCGAGAAGACGGCGGACGGCCGGAAGCGCTCAGGTGACGGAGAGTCCGAAGAGGAGGCTCCCGCCGGAGATTATTACGAGGATCACACCGTGACCGAGGACACCTTCGCGAAGATGACGGAAAAGGCAGCCGACCGCGAAGAGAGAGCCGGGGACGGCGGAGAAAAGAAAGGAGAGTGAGCCGGATGCTGGCGGTATACAAAAAGGAGCTGCGCTCCTTCTTCATAAACCCGGTCGGCTTCGTGTTCACCGGGATATTCCTGACCCTCGCGGCATTCCTTTGCTGCTTCACCACGCTCAAGACCAAGACATACAGCACGTCGAACTTCTTCTACTACCTCGTGCTCAGCCTGATCGTGCTCATCCCGCTTCTCACGATGAGATCATTCGCCGAGGAGCGCAAGATGCGCACCGAGCAGATGCTGCTCACGGCACCCGTGACGATCACCGGACTCGTGCTCGGCAAGTACCTCGCGAGCTTCACGATCTTCGCAGGATGCATGCTCGTATCCTGCTTCGACTTCGTCCCGCTCTACATCGTCGGCAAGGCAGAGGCCGCCCTCAACAAGGACTCGATCACGCACATAGGACCCGTCACGTCGCAGATCGCGGCGTCGGTGCTCGGAGTGCTGCTCATCGGGGCCGCGTTCATAGCGATCGGCATATTCGTGTCGTCGCTCACCGAGAACCAGCTCTCATCCGCCATCATCACGATCGCGGTGCTGCTCGTCATGGTTGCAGTCAACGTGCTCAACACGATCGGCAGCGACTCGGAAGGCACGAGACTCGTGAACAGCTACGTCGTAAGATACATAATCGACTGGATGAGCATCCTGTCGCGTTTCTCAAGCTTCCGGTACGGGATCCTCGACTGGAGCGCGCTGGTATACTATCTGTCGCTCAGCTTCATATTCGTCTACCTTACGGTGCGCGTGTACGAACGCCGCCGCTGGGCCTGACCGCGGGAAAGGAGAAAGAAAATGGCTAAAAACGCTTCTTCTCAGCTCAGGTCAAAGAAATTCAGATACGGAGGCGCCGCGACGCTCCTCACCGTCGTCATCATAGCCGCGGTGCTGCTCTTCAACGCTATCTTCGGCGCCCTGGCGCAGAAGTTCCTCTGGTACACCGACCTCACCACGGAAAACCTCTATACCCTCTCCGACGCCGCCGTCGAATCGATCGCGGGGATCGACAGGGACGTCGACATCATCTTCTGCGACGACCCCGACAACCTGATGTCGAACACGACGCAGCGCTACGTATACGAGACGGCGCTCGGCCTTGAGAAGGCCAACAAACACGTACACGTGCAGACGGTCAACATCTGGCGCAACCCCACGGCCGTCAACCGCTACAAGAACAATTCGAAATCCGCCATATACTCGACCAGCATCATAGTCGCCTCGGGCACCGAGTTCAGGGTGTTCACCCTGCGCGCGATGTTCGTCTTCAACGAAACGACCGACGACACCCCCTGGTCCTACAACGGCGAAAAGAAGATCTGCGCCGCCATACTCGCCGTGACGAGAGCCGAGTCGCCGATCGCCTGCCTGACTTACAACCACGGCGAGCCCTTCGTGACCGAGTCCGACCTCGAGGCGAGCGCCGAGCTTTTGAACCTCCTCTCAGACGCAGGATACAAGCTCCAGTTCATCAACCTCGCCACCGAGGAGATCCCCGACGACTGCAGACTGCTCGTCGTGCACGACCCGCGGGACGACTTTCTCGTGAAGGACGGCATCTCCGACATCTCCGAGATCGAGAAGATCGACCGCTTCCTCGACGGCACCAACGCCATGATGGTCTTCATGTCGCCCACGACTCCCGTGCTCCGCAATTTCGAGGAGTACCTCGAGGAATGGGGGATCAAGTTCGACCGCTACACCGACGAGCTCGGCGTTACGAACGGCTGCGTCGTGAGCGATCCGATGAACTCGATCACCGCCAACGGCTTCTCCGTCGTCGGCCAGTACTCCTCGCTCGGCCTCGGCGCATCGATCCACTCGGATCTTCGCACGACATACCCTCCCAAGGTGGTCTTCCCGAACGTCATGGGCATCAGCTACCCCGACAACTACTACCTCACCGCCTATGAGGACGAGAACGACAAGTCGAAGAGCTTCAACTATTACTCCTACTATTCGAACGGCGTGCCTCGCGCCATATACGACGTCTTCAACAGCGCCCCCGGCGCGACCGAGACGGTGAACGGCAGGACGATAGCCACCGCCACCGAGCTTGAGCCCTTCAGGCTGATGACGATCACGCGCGAGTCGCGCATGGCCGACAACACGACCGAGGACTACTCCTACGTGCTTGCCTGCGGCTCGACCGAGTTCCTCTCGAGGAAGCTGCTCCAGTCGAACACCTACGGCAACGACGACGTCATGCTCAGCGCCCTCCGCGCGGTCGGCAAGGAGCTCGTCATAGTCGGGCTCAACCACAAGCCGTTCGCGTCGACTGCCATAGAGAACATCACCGACGCCGAGGCCAACCAGTACACCGCGGTGCTCGTGATCCTTCCCGCGGTCATAGCCCTGGGCGCCGGGATCTACATTCTCGTCCGCCGCAAATACGCAAGATAAGCCGTTTTGAGAAATGATTAAGAAACAGGACACAGCGGAGATCATGGACTCCGGGGCCGGAGAGGCCGTAAGCAAAGCGGAGTCCGGGACCGCGAAGAAGGGCCGCCGGCGCCGTTCGGTGCTGCGGGCCGAGAAAAAGGCAATAATCATCCTGTCGGTCGCCGTCGTGCTGCTGATAGCGGCCCTGATAGTGGTCAAGTACATCGTCGGCATCACCGTATTCACCGATCTCGACGGTGAAAAGTACTACATAAAGAAGGTCGCAGGCAAGTACGGCCTCTGCGACAGGGACGGGAACCTGCTTGAGCAGACCGTCGACGGCTACTACGTCACGACCAAGCTCTCGACTCTCGTCGAGGTCAAGGAGGACACCGGCGATTACGAGATAATAGCAGTCGTCGACACCGTCGAGGGCGAATCGCTCGGGGCCAACCGGCGCCTGCTGATGTTCAACCACACCTCCCAGGACAACACCCAGTCGATAGAGGTGCACAACAGCTACGGCTCCTTCACCTTCTACCGCGACGCCGACGACAAGTTCCAGATCAAGGGCCACGAGGGCGTTCCCTACGTGCCCACCATGTTCTCCTCCCTGGCAGTCAGCTGCGGCTACACACTGACGATGCAGAAGATAGAGGACCCGATCAAGGACGCGAACGGCAACTACACCGAATACGGTCTGGCGCCCGAGAAGCGCATCGACGACGAGGGCAACGAATACGACTACGAGCCCTGCTGGTACAGGCTGACCGACATCAACGGCAACTCGTACACCGTATACGTCGGCGACGCCATCCCGTCGCGGGCCGGCTATTACGTAAAGCTCACCACGCGCGACGCCGTATACATCATGAACTACAGCGCCGATTCGTCGATGCTGTCGATGTACGACACCTCCACCACATACGAGAGCGTCGAGAATATCATCGACCTGCCGGTCGAGCGCTTCGTATCAGCCGTCGTCTGCTACCCGATGAGCCTCAACTCGTATTTCGACGTTCAGAACTTCTCCGTTTTCAGGCGCGACGAGCTGAACAAAGCCGATGCCGACGAGAACTACGACCTTCACCCGCTGGTCTCCTTCTCCTTCTGGGATATGGATTCCCGCTTCGGCACCTTCTACCACTCCCGCTCCTACAACCTCAACTGGCCCGAGGACTACCTCGTGAACACCACCGCCGCCGACGGGGCAGCCCAGTCGTTCTACTCGATGGGCTTCCTGGGAGTGCGCAGACTCGGCATCACCGAGGAGGATCTGAAGGAGTTCGGCCTCGACGACCCCGCGTACATCATCTATTTCAAGTTCAAGGACATCGACCACTACATATCTGTCAGTGACGTCACGCCCCGGGGGACATACTACATGACCTCCGCCATCTACGACATGATCGTGGAAGTGGACAGGACGAAGCTGCTCTTCCTCGACTACCGTCTGATCGACTGGGTCGACAAGAGCTACTTCGACATGAACATCGCCTGGCTGAAGGAGCTGACCGTCGAGGCCGGCGGAAACACATACACCTTCCACGCCGACAACTCGCTGTCCGACTCGATGTCGAACCCGACCTGCTCCGACGAGGCGAAGAAGAACACCACGATATCGTCGGCGATGATGACGATGTGGTGCGAGGACTCGCTCGGCAACCGTATGCAGGCTCTCTCCTCCTACTCGATCACCGACGCGTCGGGAGTGACCTGGACGGTCACGGCCGACAAGGTGACGGTCGTCGACAGGAACGGCAACCGCATCAATTCCATCAAGGGAGCGAAATACGAGACGAACGCCCTCGGCAACGAGGTCGTGGTGCTCGTCGGTACAGTCACCGGCACCGACGGGACGGTCATCTCGGTCGACGCCAACACCCTGCTCGTCACCGACCCTCAGGGACACACCGAAAAGTATCTCAGATACGGTATGTCCACCTTCCGCAAGTTCTACCAGTCGCTGCTCTACGCGTCGCTCGAGGGTGACGTCCACGACGGCATGACCGGCATCTCCGACGAAAAGATCGCCGAGCTCACATCGGATCCCGAGAGCTGCCAGGTAAAGATCACGATAAAAACGACGTACGACAAGGAGCCGGAATACGTATACCGCTACTACCCCTACTCCGGGCGCCGCTCGATGATCACGGTAAACGGAGGCAGCGGAGAATTCTCCGTGCTGCGCTCGTTCACGAACAAGATCGTCTCCGACGCCGCCAGAGTGATCACCGGCCGAGCGGTCGACTCCACATCGAAATACTGACTGACAGCAATATCTGCTGCGCGCGAAAGCTGCCCGGAGGTCTCCGGGCAGCTTTCGCGTACCGTTCCCGGAGTCTTTGCATTTATTTCGAAATGTTTATTGACATTTTGAAAATTGTATGATATCATAACAGCAGAGAAAAT
>CADCPG010000100.1 GCA_902803255.1 uncultured Ruminococcus sp.
CGTGACGGGTGTGAAGTTCCTCGCGGTGTTCTTTTCCTTCTCGTCGTGGCTGACCGAATCGGAAAGACCGACGGCCATGCTCATAATTGCCTTCATATCCGGCGCCGTCGAACTGATACTCATCTTCACGAGTGGCTGGAACTCCTTTTTCGAAGGCCTCGTCTCATTCTCCGAGCGGGAGGGCGGTAGCGCCGCACTGGCGAAAGGCCGGCGGGGAAGGGAGATAACGCCGGCCGTCCGGCGCCTGACACTCGTGTTCGTGTCGCTCAAGGCGGCTTTTGCGACGCTGCCCGAGATGTCGGTTCTGTCGTCGCACACCTATGACGACACCGCTTTCAACTTTTACGAGTACATAGGGCTGTTCCGCGTCACCGCGATCTTCTTCGGGCTCATCGCCGGGACCGTATGGCTCGTCGCGATGCTCCGCTACCTCCGGCTCATAAAGAAGGACTCTGAATTCTTCGATGCCGCATGGCGCGTCTACAGCGAGAACGTGCTTGGCAGGGAGGGCACCGTCATCCGGCGCAGGATCAGATGGGCGCTCACAGCCGCTGCCGCCGCATTCCTCTTCACTCCCGACCTGTATGTCGACGGTTACAACGTCATCCCCGACGTGATAGCCGGCCTGCTCCTGGTTCTGGCTTTCGTCCTGCTGCGCAGGTTCTGGAAGAAATGGGTGAGAGGAGTCGTGATCTCGTCGGTATATACTGCCGTCAGCGCGTTCACATGGTACGGCAGGTATACATTCCATCAGCATTATACAGACATCCTCGTGCAGCGCGATTCGGCCGCCTGGGAGGCCTTCTGGAGGCTGTATCCCGCCGAGATACTGGCGGAGGTCATATTCGCCGCCGCCGCGCTCACGCTGATCTCAGCGCTGACCGCGCTGGTCCGCGACCACTGCGGATACGTCGGCGCGAACGCGAGCGAAGCCTTCAGGGAGTCGCGCCTCGCCGCGATACGGAAGTCGCTTGACCTGAGGCTCCGGCTGACCGGCGCCCTCGCGGTGCTGACGGCGGGCGTATGCGCGGTATACGGCTACATCATCACGTTCAAGGGCCTGATCGTGGGCGAGATCTGGTGGATGATCTGCTTCGCGGTATCGCTGGCGCTCTTCGTCTCGATGCTGGCGTCAGCCCGCGCGATCACGGTCGAATCCGATTCGAAATACATGCTCGACTGAGCTTCCCGCCCCGCTGTACGGCCCGGCGGGAAAGCTTTGCACATCCCATAGAAAAAGGACACGGTAAATGGCAAAAGACCCCGGACACAGATATCTAGAAATAAAGCGGAAACTCTTCGACCGGCTGTACGGCGACCTCAATCCCGAGCAGCGGAAGGCGGTCTTCTCGGTGAACGGACCGCTGCTCGTCTTCGCCGGCGCGGGAAGCGGCAAGACCTCGGTGCTCGTGCGCCGCGTCGCGCATATCCTGCGGTACGGCAACGCATACGAGTCGGACAGGGTCCCGGACGGCGTCTCCGGGCAGACGCTGTCGGCGCTGGAGGAGGCGGTGAGCCTTCCGCCGGACGAGCTCGCCTTTCTGCTCGACGGCTTCGCGGAGGACCGCCCGTCGCCCCGGCGCGTGCTTGCGATCACCTTCACGAACAAGGCGGCAGGCGAGATAAAGACGAGGCTCGAGACGCTGCTCGACGGCGAAGACGCCTTCTCAGGTCTCTGGACCGGCACCTTTCACTCGGTATGCATGCGGATGATCAGGTCGGACCCGGGAGCCGCCGGACTTCGCGACGGAGTGACGATCTACGACACCGACGACACGAAAAAACTCATAACCGCCGTCGAGGCCGATCTCGGCATCGACGATCGGCAGGTCGGGGCGAAATACGCGGCGGCCGAGATAAGCAGGGCAAAAGAGGCGCTCATGTCGCCCGGCGATTATTCCGCCGGGGCGGTGAAGTCGCCGAACCCCAGGGCAAGGCTGTGCGCGATGATATATACCGAATACCAGCGCAGACTCACCGCGGCCAACGCCGTCGACTTCGACGACATTATAATGAAGACGGTGCTGATGCTGCGGAGCAGGGACGACATCAGGGAGCGCTATGCCGAAAAATTCAGATACATCTGCGTCGACGAGTTCCAGGACACGAACCCCGCCCAGCTCGAGCTGGTGAAACTGTTGGGGTCGTATCACGGGAACGTCATGGCCGTCGGAGACGACGACCAGAGCATATACGGCTTCCGCGGGGCAGTCGTCAAGAACATACTTGATTTCGAGAAGGAGTTCCGGGGCTGCCGGGTCGTCAAGCTCGAGCAGAACTACCGCTCGACCCAGACGATACTCGACGCCGCGAACGCCGTCATAGCAAAGAACTCGTCGAGATACGGCAAGAGCCTGTGGACCGAGAACGGGAGCGGGTCGAAGATAGTCCTCGAGATGTGCGAGAGCTCCGACTCCGAATCGAGGCGCGCCGCGGAGATCGTCAGGGAAGGGGTCGCGTCGGGCCGGAAATACAGCGACTTCGCGCTGCTGTACCGGGTCAACGCGCAGTCGAACTCGCTCGAGAAGGCCTTCGCCCGCAGCGGGATACCATACCGCATCTGCGGAGGTCAGCGGTTCAACGACCGCAAGGAGATAAAGGACATAACGTCGTACCTGCAGCTGATCGCCAACCGCTCGGATACCGTGAGGCTCAGACGGATAATCAACGAGCCGAAGCGCGGGATCGGCGCCGCGACCGTCGACGCCGTCGAGCAGATCGCCTCCGAGACCGGGAAGAGCATGTTCGAAGTCATGGAGAGCGCTGACCGCTACACCGCGCTCGCGAGGTCGGCCGAAAGGCTGAAGTCGTTCTGCTCGGTGATAAACGCGCTCGACGGCATATACCGCGGAGGATGCGCGCTCGACGCCTTCATCGGAAAAGTGATCGACATGACCGGATACCGCCAGATGCTGATCGAAGGCGGCGAGGCCGAGGCCGACAGGCTCGACAACCTCGAGGAGTTCGTATCGAACGCCGTTGAGTACATGGACAGCGGCGAGGAGCCGACGCTCGAGGGTTTCCTCGAACTCAACTCGCTGGTGTCGGACGTCGACAGCTACGACAGGGACGCCGACGCGGCCGTCATGATGACGGTCCACAGCGCGAAGGGCCTCGAATTTCCCGTCGTGATACTTCCGGGCATGGAGGAGGGGATCTTCCCGTCGCAGCAGACATTCATCGATCCGGAAGAGCTCGAGGAGGAGCGCAGGCTCGCGTACGTCGCGCTGACGAGGGCGAAAGAGAGGGTTTATATCATCCACACCTCCTACCGCATGCTCTACGGGCGGACGATGCGCAACCAGCTGTCGAGGTTCGTTGCCGACATCCCCGGCTCGCTGATCGAGAAGAAGAGCGCTGAGACCGCCGCGTTCCCCGGATCATACCGGGCGGAGGCGCGGGAAGGGGAATGGGGATACCGTCCGTACCACGGACGCGACGGGAACGGATACGGCGGGTACGGAAAAGACGGGTACGGCTCATACGGCCGGTACGGCGGAGAAGACAGAGGGTCGTACGGCGACGGCGGATACCGAAGCGGCGGAAGGCTGCCTTCATCCGGGGCGCCGGGCGGGATCAGAGTCGTCTCCGGCACCTTCTCGGCTGGCGGCCGGAAAAATGCCGCCGGGAGCGCGCCGCGCGAGATATTCGGGCCGGGCGACAGGGTGGAGCACGCCGCCTTCGGAGCCGGGACGGTCATCTCGGTGAAGAAACTCGGCGCGGAGGCGATATACGAGATCGCCTTCGACGACGTCGGCACGAAGAAGCTCATGGCGAGCTACGCGAAGCTGAAGAGAGAAGCGGAAGGGAAATAAGAAGGGTTTTTTCGGGAATCCGGCCGGCGAAAAAACGCCGCAGAATGAAGAAAAACGAAGATTTTCGAAGAATTCGGGCAGATATATTAAAAATATCGGCGAAAACGGCGAAAAAACGCTTGACATATATGCCGGGCAGTGTTATAATATTGCGGTATTAAAAAAGAGAGGGCATACCATGCCCGGAAACTAACGGAGGAGATCCAATGTCCACTTACATGGCCAAGGCGGAAGAACTCGAGAGACGCTGGTACGTCATTGACGCTGCCGGCAAGCCTCTCGGAAAGACTGCCGTCAAAGCTGCCGTGATCCTTCGCGGCAAGCACCGTCCCGAATTCACCCCGCACGCCGACTGCGGCGAATACGTCATCATCATCAATGCCGGCAAGGCTGTCCTGACCGGAAGAAAGCTCGAGCAGAAGTACTACGTGCGTCACTCCGGCTACATCGGCGGACTCAAGAAGGTCCAGTACAAGGAGCTCATGGCGACCAGACCCGAAATGGCCATGGAACTCGCCGTAAAGAGGATGCTTCCCGACAACACCCTGGGCCGCAAAGCCTTCACCAGACTTCACGTCTATGCCGGCGCGGAGCACAGACACGCGGCGCAGAAGCCCGTCGACGTCGAAGAATGACCGGTAAAGGAAGAGAGAGAGGTAAACTGTAATGTATGAAAGTGCAAAGCCCTGCTTCTACGGAACCGGCAGAAGAAAGAAATCGGTAGCCCGCGTCCGCATCTATCCCGGGACCGGCGCCGTATCCATCAACGGAAAATCGATCGACGAATACTTCGGACTCGAGACGATGAAGCTCATCGTCAACCAGCCCTTCGAAGTGACCGGCACCGCCGGCAAGTTCGACATCGTCGCCAAGGTCGTGGGCGGCGGACTCTCCGGCCAGGCCGGAGCCGTCAGACACGGTCTTTCGAGAGCTCTCGTTCTCGCCGACGAGGCCAACAAGCCTGCCCTCAAGGCCGCCGGTCTTCTCACCCGCGACCCCAGAATGAAGGAGAGAAAGAAATACGGACTCAAGGCTGCCCGCCGCGCGTCCCAGTTCTCCAAGAGATAATCGGGCGTTTTTTCGGCAACCGCCGGGGCGCCCGCAGAACGCCGGAAGCCCCGGACAGCACACTGCCGCGCTGTCCGGGCCTTCTGCGGAATACGACTTTCACTGCCGACCGCGGCCCGTGCGGCCTCTGCCCGCCAATCCCATCAGTCATCTAATATCAGATAATATTCAGGAGGTTCTTTCGGCCAATGAAGAAGAAAATGACCACGGTCGAATTCCGCGGAACTCCGGAGCAGGAAGCAAAGCTGCTTGAAGTGATCGCCAAATACGATGGCGTCAAGGGCAAGATGATGCCCATACTTCAGGAAGCTCAGGACATCTACGGTTATCTTCCGATCGAAGTTCAGAAGATCATCGCGGAAAAGACCGAAACCCCGCTCGAGGAGATCTACGGGATCGCGACTTTCTACTCGCAGTTCAAACTGAATCCCAACGGCGAATACTCGGTGGCGGTCTGCCTCGGCACGGCCTGCTACGTAAAGGGTTCCGCGGGAGTCCTTGAGGAGATCTCAAAGGAACTCGGAGTCGAAGTCGGTTCCACCAGCTCCGACGGAAAGTACTCGCTCGAAGCGACCCGCTGCATCGGTGCGTGCGGACTCGCGCCGGTTATGACGATCAACGGCGACGTCTACGGACGCATGACCAAGGATCAGGTAAAGGGCATCCTTGCCAAGTACCGCTGAAAGTCCGGAGGGAAGAGGAAGAAAAATGACAACTACCGAACTTAACGTAGCAAAGGCTGCGGCCATCGAAGCCGGCAAGGCTGACGTTATCGTCACCGTCGGCATGGCCACCTGCGGCATCGCCGCCGGAGCCGCTCCCGTGCTCGAAGCGATGAAGAAGGCGGTCGCCGAATCCGGCCGCACCGACATCCGCGTAAAGCAGGTGGGCTGCATAGGCATCTGCCAGCACGAGCCTGTTCTCGAGGCCTATATCGGCGGAGAGAGATTCACCTACATCAACATGACCGCCGAGAAGGCGGAAAGAGTCTTCGCGGAACACATCGTCGGCGGACAGCCGATCGAGGAGTTCATGCTGAAGGAAAAGAACATCCCCGTCAGGAACCTGATGCAGA
This sequence comes from uncultured Ruminococcus sp., assembly GCA_902803255.1. Lineage (GTDB taxonomy): Bacteria > Bacillota > Clostridia > Oscillospirales > CAG-272 > CAG-390. The sequence continues at coordinate 5,959 of CADCPG010000100.1, forward strand.
CGACCTTTATGAAGCATCAGAAGAGAGTCGCGATGAGGAACTGCGGCAACATCGACCCCGAATCGATCGGCGAGTACATCGCCAGCGACGGGTACGCCGCCCTCGCAAAGGTCCTCACCTCGATGACCCCCGACGAAGTTATAAGCCAGGTCCTCGATTCCGGCCTCCGCGGCAGAGGCGGCGGCGGATTCCCCACCGGTCTGAAGTGGAAATTCGCCTGCTCGAACCGCGGCCAGGTGAAGAAGTACGTGGCCTGCAACGCCGACGAGGGCGACCCCGGAGCGTTCATGGACAGATCTGTCCTTGAAGGCGACCCGCACTCCGTCATCGAGGCTATGGCGATAGCCGGTTACGCGATCGGCGCCGACGAGGGCTACATCTACGTCAGAGCCGAATACCCCACCGCCATCAAGAGACTTGAGATCGCCATCGACCAGGCGAAGAAGCTCGGCCTGCTCGGAAACGACATCTTCGGGACCGGATTCAACTTCGACCTGAAGCTCAGATTCGGCGCCGGCGCTTTCGTCTGCGGCGAAGAGACCGCGCTCATGACCTCGATCGAGGGCAACCGCGGCGAGCCGAGGCCCCGTCCGCCCTTCCCGGCGGTCAAGGGTCTGTTCGCCCAGCCCACCATCCTCAACAACGTCGAGACCTACGCGAACATCGCGCAGATCATCCTCAAGGGAGCCGACTGGTATCAGTCGCTCCAGATGCCCGGCTGCGCCGCCGGAACCAAGGTCTTCGCGCTGACCGGCAAGATCACCAACACCGGTCTCGTCGAGATCCCGATGGGCACCACGCTGCGCACCATCATCGAGGACATCGGCGGAGGAGTTCCGAACGGCAAGAAGTTCAAGGCCGCCCAGACCGGCGGACCTTCGGGCGGATGCATCCCCGCTTCGCTGATCGACACCCCCATCGACTATGACAACCTCGCCAAGATCGGATCGATCATCGGTTCGGGCGGCCTGATCGTCATGGACGAAGACACCTGCATGGTCGACATGGCCCGCTTCTTCCTCGACTTCACCGTCGACGAATCCTGCGGAAAGTGCACGCCCTGCCGCGTCGGTACGCACAGACTTCTCGAGATACTCGACAAGATCATCGCCGGAAACGGCACGCTCGAAGACCTCGACAGACTCGAGGAGCTCGCGACCTACGTCAAGTCGGCGTCGCTCTGCGGCCTCGGACAGACGGCTCCGAACCCCGTTCTCTCGACCCTTACGAGATTCAGGGACGAGTATGTCGCGCACGTCGTCGACAAGAAGTGCCCCGCCGGCGTCTGCAAGAACCTGCTCCGCTACCGCATCCTTGAGGACAAGTGCCGCGGCTGCACCGCCTGCGCCAGAAAGTGCCCGGTCGGCGCCATCAGCGGGACCGTCAAGAATCCTCACAGGATAGATCCCTCGAAGTGCATCAAGTGCGGCGTCTGCATGGCAACCTGCAAGTTCGGCGCCGTAGTTAAGGAATAAGGAGGTAGCCAACGATGGATGCTGTTAATGTAAAGATCAACGGCAAAGACTACGCCGTCCGCAAGGGCATGACGGTCCTCGAAGCCGCCAGAGAAGCCAAGATCGATATTCCCACCCTCTGCTATCTCAAGGACATAAACGAGATCGGCGCCTGCCGTCTCTGCCTCGTCGAGGTCTCCGAAGGCGGGAAGCCCTACAGAATGGTCACCGCCTGCGTGTACCCCGTATCCGAGGGCATGTCGATCCTGACTAACACCCCGAAGATCAACGCCGCGAGGAAGACCAACCTCGAGCTGATCCTCTCGAACCACGAGAAGAAGTGCCTCACCTGCGTCCGCTCCACCACCTGCGAGCTCCAGAAGCTCTGCAACGAGTACGGCGTTGACGAGGACTATTTCGGCGGAGAGCGCAAGCACTACGAGCTTGACACATCTTCTCCCGCCATCATTCGCGACAACAACAAGTGCATCCTCTGCCGCCGCTGCGTGGCGGCCTGCAAGACGATGCAGGGCATCGGAGTCATCGGCGCCAACGACCGCGGCTTCGACACTCACATCGGCTGCGCCTTCGAGAAGGATCTCGGAGACGTATCCTGCGTCAACTGCGGTCAGTGCATCGTCGCCTGCCCCGTCGGAGCTCTCTACGAGAGAGACGACACCGACAAGGTCAGGGAAGCGATCGCCGACCCGTCGAAGAAGGTCTACATCTGCACGGCACCCTCGGTCAGAGCCCAGATCGGCGAATGCTTCGGCTACGCCCCCGGCACCGACTGCGAGCCCCAGATGGTCGAGGCCCTCAAGATGCTCGGCTTCGACGGCGTGTTCGACATGAACCTCACCGCCGACCTGACCATCATCGAGGAGGCCAACGAGCTGATCGGCCGCATCCAGAACGGCGGAAAGCTGCCGATGATCACCTCCTGCTCACCCGGATGGATCAAGTACTGCGAGCATTATTTCCCCGATTTCACCGACAATCTCTCGACATGCAAGTCGCCTCAGCAGATGTTCGGCGCCGTCATGAAGACATACTTCGCCGAGAAGGAAGGCATCGATCCGAAGGATATCTTCTTCGTATCCGCCATCCCCTGCACGGCCAAGAAGTTTGAGGTCGGCCGCGACGGTCAGTCGGCTTCCGGTTATCCGGACGTCGATGTCGCGATCACCACCCGCGAGGTCGGCAGAATGATCCAGAAGGCCGGCATCGACTTCCGCGCTCTCAAGGGCACAGAGTTCGACAAACCCTTCGACATCGGTTCGGGCGCCGGCGCCATCTTCGGCGCGACGGGCGGCGTTATGGAGGCCGCTCTCCGCTACGCTGCGGAGATCATCCTCGGCAAGCCGCTCGAGAAGCCTCTCGAGACCCCCGAAGTCAGACGTCAGAACGGCTCCGACGAAGGTTACCGCACCGCCTCCTACAAGGTCGGCGATATGGAAGTCAGAGTCGCCGTCGCGTCGGGCACTAAGAACGCGAAGCAGCTCCTCAAGGATGTGGAAGCCGGCAAGCTGGACGTCCACTTCATCGAGATCATGTGCTGCCCCGGCGGCTGTGTGAACGGCGGCGGTCAGCCCTATCAGCCCGCTTCGGTCCGCAATACCGTCGACCTGCGCGCTCTCCGCGCCGCGGTCCTCTACAACGACGACAGAAACTGCGACATAAGAGAGTCTCAGAAGAACGCCGCCGTCATGAAGCTCTACGACGAGTACTTCGGTAAACCGAACAGCCACAAGGCTCACGAAGTCCTGCACACCCACTATGTGAAGCGCGGACTCTGAACCGCACGCGATAAACGCAAAACGGGGCTCTGAAAAAGCCCCGAAAAAAGAAACCCGGAAGGCAACACTTCCGGGTGTTTTAAATTTCGGATCATACGGCTGCTCTTTTCAAAACCGGAGACCGCCGGCAAACCTTAACGGCAGACATGGTCCGGCATTCCGGTCCGGATGAAGAAAGATCCCGCCCTACCGGCGCGTCAGAAACAGCAGCAGAATGAGAAAGAACGCGATGCCGGCGAAAACGAGCCGGGCCACGAACATGGCGGAAGCCGGGGAAAGGTTTTTCCGCCCGCTTCCGGAGGGGGCTGGCTGTGAACGCGGGCCGGTTCCTGCCCGGGTATTCCGCCGGGCTGTGCCGTCCGGTTCGCCCTCTTCGCCTTCACCGTCCTCATCTTCATCATCGGTCTTTTCCCCGGGGAAGATCAGGTCTTCCAGGAGAAGAAACTCTTCAAGATCATCGTCCTTCATGACGCCGGTCCCTTTCGCGTACGTTCAAAAATGATGTGTAATGCTCCTGCGCGTTCCCGGCCTTACTTCAGTCGGGACGCCTCCAGTCGAAGATCAGCTCCGGCTTTTCGAATGGGGTGCGGAAGTAGAGCTCCTTCGGGAGCGGATCGCCGAAGCGGCGGTTCCTTATGACGTCGACGAGCATCGCGGCATCGACCGGCCGGTGTGAATGCCCGCCCTTTCTGAAGTACCACAGAAGATTGTCGCGGCATCCGAGAAAGTCGAAGACTTCTGCCGCGGCCTCGGACGTCATCCAGCTTCCGACCGGATTCGTCCACATGTCGCTCGCCGCCTCCCCGACCAGCAGGGTTCGCGGGGCGATCATCGCTTTGAGGAAGTGGCAGTCGAAGGGCAGTTCGGCCTCCCTGTCGGCGAATTCGCCGATCCCGGGGCCGAGCCAGAAGCCGAAATTTTTCCACAGGTCGGAGAGCTGTTCGCTCCTTGCCTCGACCCCGTCCTCTGTTATACCGTTCATGTGTATGCGGTAGCAGGAGCAGGATCCGGCGTTCGTCTCGTTCGGATTGACGATCTTCGCGCGGCTGTCAAGGGCACCGGCGAGCATGCAGGTCTTGCCGCCGCGCGAGTGTCCGGTGAAGGCCAGCTGCGACAGATCGAAGTCGCCTGTCTGCTCGAGGGCGTCGACTGCCCGCGAGTATCCCCAGGCCCAGGCTCCGAGAGCGCCGAAGGTGTATTCTGGATAGATCCCGTAGAGCGGTCCCCGCCTGCCCTGATTTTTTATGTCGTTTGCCAGATCGACTCTGCTGAATATCGCGTATGCGATGCCGTTTTCGGTGAAGTTGTTCACGAATTCGGGGTTGAAGCAGTAATTGAAGCAGAAGTCGCCGTCGACGGCTACGGGGGGCTTCCCCGGGAACTTCCTTTCGTCGGGCATGAAGATGCGCAGCGCGAAGGTGAGCTGACGCTCCTTCGTTCCCGCCGTGATCCGCATGAGCCTGTGCGTGTTCTTCGAGAGATAGGTGTATTCGGCGGAAAAGACCTCGGGGGGCGGGGGCATCGTGCCGTACTGAAGCTCGACTGCCGTTTTGTATATCTCTTTTCTCCTGGCCTCCCATTCGGAGGGGGAGGAGATCCTGCGGCCGTCGTTCATGATGAAGGGGTCGGGCAGGCTGCCCAGCACCTCGTATTTCGATATCTTCGTCAGGTCTTCGCCGTAGTCGAACCAGTCGAGGTATTTGCTGTCCATTTCATGCGCCTTTCTTTGTCTTTGGTGATGTCGGGAGTCCCGATTCAAATAATTGCCGTGACATGTCCCGGAAGCAGGGCAGAGATCACGGCAATAAAAGTCCGATATTGATACCGGAGCGGCCTCCGGCCGGTTACTTGAGGATCTTGATCTTGCCGACGACGGGCAGTGACTTGACCTGCTTGCGGCAGACCGCGATGATGGCGATGACGGTCAGGACGAGAGCAAAGAGCGAGACCGCGTAGAAGGGCAGCGAGAGGATGAGCCCGAGGGCGATGAGGATGCCCGATCCGGCGGCAGCGCCGGCGGAGCTGATCGCGGAGAAGATCGATGAAAGGACCGACGCCGCGGCGGCAAGGATAAGAAGAACGAGTCCCTGATTCGCGTTGAATCTCGCATATCTGTTCTTCTTGGCGAGGAAGATCGGGAAGAGCACGGCGATGCCGAGATAGGCGAGGATCGACCAGCCCTGACCGGCTTCGATCTCTTCGGCCTCGAACTCGGGAGCGGGCTCGGTCACTTTTTCCTTGAAGGATTCCGCCTTTTTCGCTTCGGCGGCCGGCTGAGCGCCGATGGCGGCGCCGCAGGAGGGACAGAACTGTGTGTCGTCGGCAATCTGAGTGCCGCACTTGGGACAAAATGCCATAACAAACCTCCGTATGAATGATGGATTGGTGATAACAAACCGGTGTGCGGCAGGTATTTTAAGCCGCGCTTAATACCGCGCGCCGGACGTAGAAAAATAAAACTACACATAAATTATAACAGTTTATCGTGATAAAGTCAAGCCATTTCGGCAAAATAGAGCCATTTTTTGAAAAGCCAGACCGTCAGAGCCGGCTGACGGCCGCGGATCGCCCGGGATCCCGCCCCGGCGTATCCTGAAATATACGTCTGACGTGCATATTTTGCGGTGCGGCTCAAAAAACACTTGATTTATTTTCCGAATCGTGATATAATAACTGACGGCACAGGGGTATAGCTCAGCTGGTAGAGTACTGGTCTCCAAAACCAAGGGTCGTGGGTTCAAATCCTTCTGCCCCTGCCATCAAAAGGGTGCAAAAATAGATGCACCCGGCAAAAAAGCCCGATTTTATCGGGCTTTTTTGCTGCTCCAAGGCTGCCTTTCGAAGTATCAAATCTGTTGAAGGACTAACGGCTTTTTCCCTTTGAAGACAGATCGGGCACGGCGGACGTGTTCCTCAAAGGAAGAACAGCGTCGATATGAAGCAGAGAATGATGCCGGCGGCGGTACGTTTGTCGGGCTTCTCGCCGAGGAAGACGAGAGCCGCCAGGGCTGAGACGACCACGCTCCCTCCCGACATGAACGGATACTGGACCGTCGCGGGCAGCTTCGACGCGCATACCAGCTGCAGCATGTATCCCGTGCCGTCGGTCGCGGCGGCAAGGACGAGGAAGAGGAGCATGACCCGGGTCGGTATACCCAGAGCGCGCGCCGAGGAGACGGGCGATCCGTTTTCCTGCGCCTCAGAAGGCCCCTGCGGGGCCGCTGTTTCGCGTTTCCTCTTTTTCACGAGAAAACATACGAGCCAGATAAGACCGAACGCTGCCGCCCTCACGCAGGCCGTCAGCATGACGTAGGCCTCGGCCGGTACGGCCTTTGCAGCGTTGGCAGGGAGCTGGTGGATCTTGGACACCGTGCTCACCATACCGTTGAGCAGGAAGATGAGGCAGCACAGCGCGAAGAAGAGCCACCTCCGCGAAGCCGACGTTCCGGCCTTCGGCTCCTCCTTTTTCAGCCCGGCGAGGATTATCGCGACGGCCATCAGCACCATGCCGGCGATCCTGAGCGGAGTGACCGGCTCATCGAGGAACAGGATCCCGTAGAAGTAGGGAACCGTCATTCCGCCGAGCATGAGGAATATCATGTAGACCGACACGGGGCCCATCGACATCACCCGGAATCCGAGAAAGACGTAAGCGCTGTTGAAGAGTATGGTGAGAGCGGCGATGAGCAGCGAAAACCCGGTGACCGGGAATCCGAAGCCGTTCCGTATGCCGTTGATCACGAAGAGTATCGCTCCGGTCACGACGCCCATCAGCGCGTTGAAGGCGATGACAGCCATCGCCCCGCTCCCGCTCCGCTTCTGATAGAGCTTGGTGAAGAGCATGTTCGCCGAAAGGAGCAGCATCGCTCCGGTCAGTATAAGATAGTATATAGCCATCTGTTCCGCCGTTCATTCTCCGTCCGGACGCGGGAGGGGTATCGTGACGATCCCGTATCTGTCGGTCAGTATGTCCTCCGTCTTCAGGCCGAGCTGCTTTAAGAAGAAGCGGGACCTGATGACCCCTGTGTTGTGCGTGTTCATCCCCTCGCCGTTGTCGCCGTACCAGAAGCGGCTGCTGATCTGGAATATGGCCGAGCGCGGCGCGACCGCCCGGTAGACGGCGAACTCGACGTTCCCGCAGCCGTGGTGTCCGACCTGCACGAAGTCTGCCCGGAGCTCCTCCGGGTGTTTCAGCAGTTCTCCCGACGCTATCCACTCGCTGTCCCCGAGGAAGAGAGCGGCGTGCTTCCCGCCGATGTCGAGCCGGTACACGACAGACGAATCGTTCATGTTCATCAGCGGCGACAGCTCCGTAGTCTCGGACGGCACCCTGATCACCCGGAAGGTGAGTTCGTCGAGCTTTATCTCGTCGCCGCGCTCCACCGTCACGACTTCGGCTCCGGTGTATTTCCCGAAGTCAGAGAGGATCCCGTAGGGCACCGACGCCCCGGGAGAAGCCTCCCGCGACGTCTTCGTGTAGAACTCCTCCGAGAGGAGATGGTGATAGAACCGCCTGACTTCGATCCGCGACGCGAGCTCCGGGTCGCGCGCGATGTTCACCGGCACGCCGTAGTGGTCGACGTGAAGGTGCGAGAAGAGCCAGACGTCGACGACAGGCCTGTCGGGATACGCCGCGGCCTCGAGGCAGCGCACGATGTGCCCGGCGTCGCCTGGACGCCCGCCGTCGATCACCGCGAGCTTCCCGCCGGCGGTCTTTATTATGAAGCACGACATGTTAAGGTTGAGCTCGGTGCACGTCGGCACCGACCACATGACCGGCCCCTCCGCCGGAGCCGGGAGCTGTGCGGCCAGCGATTCGCGGGTGTGAACGATCCCGACAGAGTCGGGGACGGACGCCCCGCCGCGGACGGTAAAGCCGTCGAACGGCGCGAAGGCGGGGTCGTATCCGAGAAACTCCTCGGCGAAGCGCCAGGCGCCGAAGACGGTCCCGATGTGGCCGTCCTGCATGATCCTGTAGGCGGATTCGTACGGCTTCGGGGGATCGGCGACGCCGAGTCCGGTGATGAAAATGCTGTCGCCCGACGACATGATGATATACTCCCACAGCCGCCCTGGATCGCGCGCTCCGGTATATTCCGAAATCTTACCGCGCCCTTCTTCGCGCGACGTCCTGCCGACGACCAGTTCGGGACCCTCCTCCGGCTCGCTGTCGGGCTTTATCCGGAGCAGCGCTCCGCACGAGAGCCTCGCGGCCTCCTTCAGGATCTCCGCCGCCCTTCTTTCGTTGTAGGCCGGCGATGACGAAATGACTATGCTGAATTTTCCTATGTCCCTCATGAAAGACCGCCTTTCCTCCGGCATCCGCCGCGTAAAGCCGGAGCGGCGGGCCGGCAGAAAACTATTATATATCATTTCCCCGCGGCGGTCAAGCGTTTTTTCGGCCGGCCGGGGCTTGACCCCGCCGGGAAAATGATGTATAATATTATAATATTTTATTTTGGAGTCACAAATGGCAAACTACAGAAGCGAAAAGATAAACGACGCCGTGAGGGAGGCCCTCTCTGTCATCATAAGAGACGTTAAGGACCCGCGCGTGGCCGGCAACTTCGTCAGCATCACCGGCGCCGAGGTCTCGGGCGACCTCAAATACGCCACGGTGTACTGGTCCTCGCTCGTCACGCGGGGCGATCCCGCCGGAGCCGCCGGGGACAGGCAGAAGGAGAAGGAGATAACCGCCGGCCTGCGGTCATCGGCCGCGTATATGCGGCGAAGGCTCGCCGCGGAGGTGAACCTCCGTGTCACGCCGGAACTGCAGTTCAGGCACGACATGTCGATCTCGAACGGCGCGCACATCTCAGCGCTGCTCCGGAAGATCGGAGAGGAAGAGGAGAGCAGAGCCGCGGGTAACACCGGAAGCGCCGGTGAAGGCGGCCTGAAAGAAAAAGAGGACGGGAATAGAGCCGGGGGAAAGGAAGGCACCCCGTGACCCCCGCCCGACGCTCCGCGGGCGCGCAGGACCCGTCCGGACCGGAAAAGACAGATAACAACAGGGGAAGGGGAAGAAAAGGCGAGCTTTCCTTTGACACGATGACGAAGCACCTCCTTCGCGCCGCCTCTGAAGGCCCTCTCGCCCTGCTTATACACGCGAGGCCGGACGGCGACTGCGTGGGTTCGGCCTACGCGCTCGCGGAACTGCTGCGCTGCGTCGGATGCGAGACCGCCGTCGTATGCTCGGACAGGATGCCGTCGCGCCTCTCATTCCTCGCCCCCGACGGGCGCGGCTTCGAAGCCGGCGTTCCGGAGGGACGGTTCGGCGAGGGCGCGAAGGCGGTCGCGCTGGACGTCGGCGCTTCGTCCCAGCTCGGCAGCCTCGAGGGGAAATACGACGTTGTCCTGACGATCGACCATCACGCGGGCTCCGCGCCGTTCTCGCCCGGGTACCTCGACGCTTCGGCGTCGGCGACCGGCGAGATCGTATGGCGCATCGCCAGAAACTGGTACCGGACCGGTGTGATCTCCGGGATCCCGGCCGGAGTCGCATACGCATGCTATGCCGCGATCAGCTCCGACACGGGATGCTTCAGGTATTCCAACGTCACCGCCGCGACGCACCGGATAGCGGCGCAGCTTGTCGGCATGGTGCCCGATCACGCGGGCATCGACAGACGTCTCTTCGAGATCAAGACGCCCGGCAGGATCGCGGCCGAGAAGGCGGCGATCGAGCTCCTTCGGAGCTACCACGGCGGGGACATCGCGGTGTGCCCGATCTCGCGGGAGCAGATACTGGAATCGGGTCTCCCGTACGAGGAGCTCGACGCGCTCATCGACGTCGCGAGGTCGGTCGACGGAGTAAAGCTCGCTTTTTCGGTAAGGGGCGAGCGCGACGGCACATACAGGGTGTCGGCAAGGTCGAACTCCGACATCGACGTCTCGCAGATATGCGCCGGGTTCGGCGGAGGCGGCCATGTAAAGGCGGCCGGCTGCACCGTCAGGGCCGCGAGCATCGAGGAGGCCACGCACATGGTGGTGGCGGCCGCGGAGAAAAAACTGCCCGGCGGCAACTGACGGAATATGACGCCCGGGGAGGGAACACGGAGTTCCCTCCCCGGAATTTTCATTTCCGGGCGACGCGTCATCAAAAAACGCCCCGATCAGCCCCCGTGTCAGAAAAATTTTTCCGATTTCGGAAAAAAACACCGCAGAAAACTGTTGACAAAAGGGCGGAGAACGGGTATAATAATGATGACGGCGCGCCGGCGGTTGCAGGATGTCCGCGGCCGTCCGGCAAAATAATAACGATATTTAACAGGAGTTTGTAAAATAATGGCAAAAAAGGAAAAAGAAGAGAAGAAGAAAGCCGGTCAGGTGACCGATTCCGACGCTAAAAAAGCGGCGCTCGAGACCGCGCTGAAGCAGGTCGAGCGCGATTTCGGCGCCGGCGCGATCATGCGCCTCGGCGAGAACTCGCACATGGAGGTGCAGGCGGTATCCACCGGCTCGCTCCTGCTCGACATGGCGCTGGGCATCGGCGGACTGCCGAGAGGGCGCATCACCGAGATCTTCGGGCCGGAGTCCTCGGGAAAGACCACCGTCGCGCTCCACGTCGTGGCGGAAGTCCAGAAGGCGGGCGGCGAGGCCGCGTTCATCGATGCCGAGCACGCGCTCGACCCGGTCTACGCCAAGGCTCTGGGCGTCGACATAGACAACCTGCTCGTCTCGCAGCCCGACTGCGGCGAGGACGCGCTCGACATCACCGAATCGCTCGTGCGTTCGGGAGCCGTCGACATCATAGTCGTCGACTCGGTCGCCGCGCTCGTTCCGCGCCAGGAGATCGAGGGCGACATGGGAGCCTCGATGGTCGGCGTACAGGCGAGACTCATGTCACAGGCCATGAGAAAGCTGTCGGCGGCCATCTCAAAGTCCAACTGCATAGTCATATTCATCAACCAGCTGCGCGAAAAAGTTGGCGTCATGTACGGCAACCCCGAAGTCACGACGGGCGGCCGCGCGCTCAAGTTCTACGCGTCGGTGAGGATCGACATACGCCGTTCCGAATCTATCAAGAACGGCACCGAGATCATAGGCAACCGCACAAAGTGCAAGGTCGTGAAGAACAAGGTCGCGCCGCCTTTCAAGACGGCCGAGTTCGACATCCTCTACGGCAAGGGCATCAGCCGCTCGGGCGAGCTTGTCGACGCCGCCATCGAGCTCGACATCATCCAGAAGAGCGGTTCCTGGTTCTCGTTCGGAGGCGAGCGCATCGCGCAGGGCAAGGACAACGCGAGAAAGGCGGTCGAGGACGACCCCGAGCTCTTTGCCGCGATCGACAAAGCGGTCCGCGACAGATTCGCCGCGATGAAGGAGACCGGTGAGCCCGCGCCCTCCGACGACGGCGATTTCGAGCTCGACGAGGGCCTCGACATCGAACTTTCCGACGAAGAGAACTGAGACCGGCTCACATCTCTTTTCTCACGCTGATTTGAGATAATACCGGTATGATCACGCTGATGAGCCGGAGGCCGGCCGACGGCGGCATGACCGCGGTGTCGCTGTCCGGCCTTCCGAGCCGGCTTTCCCCGGCCTCCGGGAGCGGAGTCAGGGAGGAAAACGGCGGAAAGGCCGGAAAGGGCTGCGGCCGCGCGAAGAGCGGCGAAGCGGGCAGGGAAGCGGCAGGGGATGGGAACTGCGAGTTTCTGATATTTCCGGGAGACGTTCCCGAGATCGAAGGCGCCGTCACCCCCTGCGCGGTCGGTGAGCAGACCGTGTGCCGCATACGCGAGTCCGACGGCAGGTGCCGCGCCGTTCTGGCGGCGGAAAGACTGCTTGAATACGGAGCGAACTCGAGATACGGCCTTGCCGTAAAGCTGCGGAAACGCGGCTTTTCGGCCGGCGAAGCGTTTTTTGCCGCCGACAGGATGGTCGAGAAGGGGGCCGTGAACGAGCTGCGCGACGCAGAGCGGGAGATCGCCCGGATAGCGTCGAAGGGCTGCGGAAGGATGCGCATAGAGGCTGACCTTTCGGCGAAGGGATACAGCCGCGAGACGGTCGCCGCGATGTCGGACAGGATCTCGGAAATAGACTTCGCCGGCATCTGCCGCTCGGTCATAAGGAAAAAGTGGGGAGAGATGCCGTCTGATCCCGCCCTTAGGAAGAAGGCCGTGGCCTCTCTCATGCGGCTCGGCTTTTCCGGTTCGGACATCAGAGGGGCATGCTCGAAAAAGGACTGAGTTCCGGTCGCGGGCGGAACGTTCGCAAAAAGGATTGAAAAATCCGGGTCAATAGGGTATAATATACAGGTCGGCGTCCGGGGAACCGGAAGCCGGCCTGAATTTCCGTACGGAGGAGAAGGTATGGGTACAGAAGCCGCCGGAGCAGCCGCCGCCCGGCGCCCCCGGAAGTCGCGCTTCCGGGACGTGAATATGCTGGAAGGCCCGATATTCGGGAAGATGGTGCTGTACACTCTTCCTTTGATGTTTTCGGGGATACTCCAGATCTTCTACAACGCCGCCGACGTGGCCGTCGTGGGAAGGTTCGCCGAAGACGGTGACGCCGCTCTCGCGGCAGTCGGGTCCACCGGGGCGCTGACGAACCTGATCGTCGGGCTCTTCACCGGTCTTTCGGTCGGCTCGTGCGTCGTCATTTCGTATTTTCTCGGAGCGGCGGACAATAAGAACGTATCCGAGACGGTCCACACGTCGGTCGCCACCGGATTCATTTTCGGCCTGGTCTTAGCGGGAGTCGGCATCGTGTTCGCGGACGATCTGCTGAAGCTCATGAAAAACCCGGACGACGCGAGATATCTCGCCGCGCTCTACATGAGGATATATTTCGCGGGGATGCCGGCGTCGATGCTCTACAACTTCGGCTCGTCAGTGCTCCGCGCAAAGGGCGACACCTCATTTCCGCTGACCGTGCTCATCATCTCGGGCGCGGTGAACGTCGCGCTCAATCTCGTTACCGTTATCGGATTCCGCATGGGAGTCGCCGGAGTTGCGTCAGCCACCGTAGCGTCTCAGATAGTCTCGGCTGCGATGGTCCTCATACACCTGGGCAGGCTGCCGGAATCCGACCCGTGCAGGTTCTCGGTGAAGCTTCTCCGGATAAAGCCTGACAAGCTCTGGAGGATCACGAAGGTCGGCATCCCCGCCGGCATCCAGGGCGTGGTGTTCTCGATCTCGAACGTCATGCTTCAGTCGGCGGTCAACTCCCTCGGGACGGTGGCCATGGCGGGCAACACCGCCGCGTCGAACGTTGACGGCTTCGTTTATATCTCATGCAACTCCGTCTATCACGCCGCCGTCGCGTTTACGGGTCAGAACTACGGCGCGCACAAGCTCGGGCGCATAAAAAAAGTCGCCGGGTCCGCCGTGCTGCTCGTGTGCATCATCGGTCTGACTCTCGGGGCGACAGCCTTCTTCTTAGCCGAGCCGCTGCTTGAGATCTACGCGCCGGGCGTTGACAAGGCCGCGATCCGGGAGTACGGCCTGCTCCGGCTGCATATAACGGCACTTACGTATTTTATGTGCGGACTGATGGAGGTATCCACCGGCCTTTTGCGCGGGTTCGGTTCGTCTGTGCTCCCTATGATCATATCGATATTCGGGAGCTGCGTCCTGCGCATCGCGTGGATAGAGCTGCTTTTTTACAGGATCGAATTCTTTCACAACATGTTCTGGCTCTATATGTCGTATCCGATATCATGGATGCTCACCACTTCGGTCGAGATGCTGGTGTTCCTTATCGTTTATCGCAAGATAATGAAAGGCGAGCGCGGAAAGCTTAAGCATACGAGCTGACATGCCGGCTCTCCGGCTGATATTTTTCAGAAACAAAATGACGGTATCCCGGGCGGAATACGGCTCTGCCGTTCCGGGTGACCGGCAAAACGCGGGGCGTCCTTATGGGCGCCCCGCGCTATTTAAATGAGTTGTCCGCCAAACTCAGGTCGGCTGACCGGGTCGATGCAAAATGCGTTGTCCGCTATACTCCTGCAGGCGGCCAGGGTAAGTTCAAAATGAGTTGTCCGCCAGACTCAGGCCGGCGGTCCGTGCCGGGGCGGTTGCTACGGCTCAGCTCTTTCCGGCGTATTCGCGGAAGAGCCTTGTCGCCTCGGTGAAACGGATCTCCTTCACTCCCTTGAGCCCGAAAAGCCCCACGTAGAGTATGCGTTCGCCGGCTGCCGAGGTATCCCGGAAAGCGGCTATGATGCAGTCTCCGGCCTGGGGCGTGTAGCCCGTCTTCAGCCCAATGCACTTCTCGTTGTATACCTTGCTCTCCTTATCGAGCAGCAGGTTCGTGCTCTCGAGTTCGAGCGTGCCTCCGCTGTCGAGTGAGACGGTCTTTTTCTGTATACCGGCCGTTTTCCTTATGAACGGGTCGTTCATCGCGGCCTGAGCGACAATAATCAGGTCGTTCATGGTCGAATAGTGGCCGCCGTCATGGTAGCCGTCCGGATTTTTCCAGTTGGAACCGGTGAGGCGGTTGCGCGCCGACCACGCGTTCATCTCCTTCACGAAGGCCGCCACGGCCGCCTGGGCGGTCCTGGCTCCGGGATCGGCCTTCCTTCCGGCATAGGCCGCGAGTGTGTACGCGGCGTCGTTGCCGGAGGATATCAGCATGGCTTCTATGAGTTCGGAGACGGTGAGTACATCGCCCTTCGCGAGACCGCTGACCGACGACCCCGGCTTCACGAGAGACAGCTCGTCTCCGACCGTCACCGCCGAGGTGTCGTTCCCGACCAGCTCGATTGCCGTCATCGCCGATACCAGCTTCGTGACCGAGGCCGGATACAGCCTGCGGTCAAGGTCACCCTGTACGAAGAGCAGTCTGCCGTCCGACGAGAATACGAATGCACTCGGCCGGTCCGACGGGATATTCTTCGCCGATGTCGCCGGAGTTACGGCAGACGTCACCGGGACCGCCGAACTCTCCTCCGGCGTCTGTGAGCTTTCCGCGGGCCGTGTCGTGTGATCCTCCGGTACCTGTGAGCTTTCCGCGGGTCCGGTCGCGGTATCGTGCGGCATATGTGAACTGTCCGCGGGTCCCTGAGTCTCCGGCGCGGACGTCTCCGCCGGCCCGGCCGGCACCGTGTCTCTGTCATTCACGTCACGGGACGTGACGCCGGGAGGAGTCAGCGTCTGCGCCGGTGTGTGTTCCGGTGTCAGCGCCGACGAGATATCCGCCTCGCCGTTCCTGTCGGCGAGCGCGGCCACGGTGATGATCACGGCCAGGGCCGCGACGGCCAGTACCGAGATCAGCAGCGTTTTTGCTTTTTCCTGAAATATCGACATTTTCCTACCTGAGTGAAGTCAATAGCGGCCGTCGCGGGAAGAGCACAGTCTGCGTATCATCCAACCGGCCATGATGAGTCCCGCGGCCGCGGGAACGAAGGATATGCTCCCGGGAGGCGAGGCTTTCCCGGCAGTCGCAACGGAGTCTTTTTCGCCGTCGCCGTCCGTCTCCGCTTCTCCTCTTTCGAAGGGAGGCTCGTCCGACCATACGCAGGGCAGGGAACTTATCCCGGCCTCGCGCAGCCCCTTTCTCACCGCACGTGCGAGAGGGTCGCCGTGCGTTGAAAAAACATCGGAGATGCGGAAGAGCTCGGGGTGCAGTTTTTTTCCGGCTCCCATCGACGAGATCAGCGGTATGCCTGATTCTTCCGCGGCCTTCGCGATACCGATCTTTGCCGCCACGGTGTCGACGCAGTCGGCTATTATGTCGAAACGCGAAAAGTCGATGCCGCTCTCACATGGCAGGTAAAACATCCGGACGGGGAATACCCGGCATCCCGGGTTGATCGATGCCGCACGCATTGCGACCGCCTCGACTTTCGGCATCCCGATCGTTTCCGCTGTCGCGATGATCTGCCGGTTGAGATTGCTGGGAGCGACGTTATCGCCGTCGATGACAGTCAGAGATCCTATCCCGGCGCGTATGAGCGCCTCGCAGACGTATCCTCCGACGCCTCCCGCCCCGAAGACCGCCGCGTGCGCGCCGGCGAGGCGGCGAACGGCGTCTCTGCCTATCAGCTTTTCGGTTCGGGAATTGTCGAAGGTCATTCCTCATGCCTGCCTTTACGGTCGTTGCTGCGGCCGCTTTTTTTCGCTCCGCCATCCGCCTATTTTATCACACAAGACACGATTATTCAAGTTTTTTCTTACCGCGCGGAAAAAAACTTTACAAAAAACCGCTTTTATAGTATACTTTATCATGTATTTAAATGATAAGCGCCGGGCCGGCGGACGTATTTCGCCGTCCCGAATAACACCGGAAGGCAAGGTGACAGTTTTGAAACTGAACTACAAGCGCACGCTGCTCGTCGGATTCGCATTCTTCCTGATATGCACTTTCTGGCAGGCTTACGACACGATCATCCCCAAGATCCTCACCGACAGATTCGGAATGTCCCAGACGCTGTCCGGCATCATCATGGCCATCGACAACGTCCTGGCGCTCTTCATGCTCCCCTTCTTCGGTGCGCTGTCTGACAGATGCAGGAGCAAGAGAGGGAAGAGGACGCCCTTCATCTTCATAGGTACGGTCGCAGCCGTCGTCTTCTTCATGCTCCTGACCGCCGCCGACGCCTCCCAGCTGAAGAAGATCGAGAGCGTCTCGACGATAGACGATCCCGCCAATCTTTCCGCGATCTACGAAAAAGTGGCCGACGACAAGATCCGCACTCCCGAGGGCGACGAGTTCACCCTCCGCTCGCTCTACTCCGAGAGCGGGTTCTCCGACATCCGCTCGAGCGTATATGAGACGTCTTTCGCCGCCGGTAAGATCCTCTACACGAAGTCGGGGACCGACGGCCCGGGGACCGCGGAGAACGGAAAGTACAAGAACCATTTCGTAACTTACGACGGCGAGAACTTTTATCTGCGCGACCGCAAGACGCTGGCAGACACACCGATCAATCCCGTCATCACAGTGGACGGCAAGTCGGTCTCGCTGAAGTCTCTTTTCGACGGCACCGCCGAATACGAAGGCATCCCCGCTTTCAGTCAGGGGACCAACGCCGTCTACACCAACTACGTCGTGCCAGCCAGACAGGCATATATCCATCAGATAACGCGCAACGATCCGTCATCGCTGATCTGGTTCATGATCATACTCATGATGGTGCTGATATCGATGTCGATCTTCCGCTCGCCGGCCGTCGCGCTCATGCCCGACGTAACGGTAAAGCCGCTGCGCTCCAAGGCCAACGCGATGATCAACCTCATGGGCACGGTCGGCGGAATGACCGTACTCGTGCTGGGAATGGGGTTTGCCTTCGCGAACAGCGCGATAAAGAACACCTTCCGTCCGTATTTCGGTTTCTTCGCTGTGGTCAGCGGCATCATGCTGGCCGCGCTCGCGGTGTTCATGCTGACGGTAAAGGAACCGCAGTGGAACGCCGATATGCTGAGGGAATCGGAAGAGCTTGGGCTTGAGAAGACTCCCGAACCCGCGCCCGATCCCGACTCGATGACGAAAGAGGAGATCCGCGCGGAAAAGAAGAAAAAGAAAGAGGAAAAGCGGCTGGAGAGAGAGGAGAAGAAGAAAAACCGGCTGTCGGGGCCCGAACTCGCGTCGCTGCTCTTCATACTCCTGTCGGTCGCGCTGTGGTATTTCGGCTACAACGCCGTGACGTCGAAATATTCGGTATACGCCACGAACGTACTTGATCTCGACTACAGCACGACGCTGCTCATCGCGAACGCCGCCGCCGTGATCTCGTACATACCGGTCGGCATCATCTCGTCGAAGGTCGGTCGCAAAAAGACGATCCTCGCCGGCGTCGTGATGCTCGCCGTGGCGTTCGGAGTGGCCTGCTTCATGAGAGTCGGCTCTCCCGCGATCGTCATGAATATCATGTTCGCCCTTGCCGGGATCGGATGGGCGACGATAAACGTCAATTCCTTCCCGATGGTCGTCGAGCTCAGCAGGAACGGCAACATCGGAAAATACACCGGCTACTACTATTCCGCCAGCATGGCGGCCCAGGCGCTGACTCCCTTCGTTTCGGGGATCTTCATGGACAGATTCGGAATGACCGCCCTGTTCCCGTACGCGACGGTCTTCGTCTGCCTGGCTTTCGTAACCATGATGCTCGTGAAGCACGGCGACTCGAAGCCCGAACCTGCAAAATCAAAGCTTGAGGCGTTCGACGTCGACAACTGATAACTCAAAGAGGAAGAAGGATAAACATATGCCATTCGTGATCGGAGCCGTCGTACTCGTCGCGGCGTTAATCGTCCTTTATCTGCTGGCCCTGAAGCCAAGGCCCGAACCCAAGACATCGGTCGAGCCGCTGCGCGTCGACTACGCCCACAGAGGGCTGCACGGGCGCGACGGTGCCGTCGAGAACACGATGTCCGCCTTCAGGGCGGCGTCGGAAGCCGGGTACGGCATCGAGCTCGACGTGAGGCTCTCGTCAGACGGCGAGGTCGTCGTGTTCCACGACAGCACGCTCGAGCGCCTCTGCGGTATAGCGAAACGCGTCGACGAGATGACGGCGTCGGAACTCAGCTGGGTCGACATACGCGGCACATACGAAAAGATACCGCTCTTCGCCGACGTTCTGCGGTCGATAGACCCGTCGACGCCTCTCATCATCGAACTCAAGGAGGAGGGACGAAACACCGAGCTCTGCGAGAAGGTGGCGAAGATGCTCGACGAATACGACGGATACTTTTCGGTGGAGTCGTTCAATCCGCTGATGCTGAACTGGTTCCGCAAGTACAGACCGCGTTTCGTGCGCGGACAGCTCACGACCGACCTTTTCAAGAGCGGAAAGAATCAGAGCCTTTTCAACAAGATCGGCTGCAAGACGATGTTCCTCAATTTCCTGTCGAAGCCCGACTATATCTCGTATGACTGCAGATATCCGAACTATCTCTCGCTGAAGGTGTGTGAAAAGCTTTATCACGCGCTCATGTTCACCTGGTGCGTCGATAACGAAAAGGACTATGCCGAGGCAAAGGCGGCCGGCAGAATCGTGATCTTCCAGGACTATCTCCCTCCTTCGCCGAAGGAAGCGAGAAAGTCGGGATACATCAGAAGATGAACTTCCGGTGAGGAAAGACAGAGACATGGAAGATGTGACCGCGGTAACGGCATACGATTCGCTGCGGACCGAGGACAGGAATCCCCGGACCGTACATATAGACCGCCTTTCCACCCTGGAAATGGTAAGGCTGATCAATTCGGAGAACAGGCGCGTCGAGGACGCCGTAGACGAAGCCGCGGAGGATATCGCCGCCGCGGTGGACGTGATATCGGAAAGGCTCCGGAGGGGCGGGCATCTCGTATACTTCGGAGCAGGGACCTCGGGCAGACTGGGGATCGTCGATGCCTCCGAATGTCCTCCCACCTTCGGCGTGCCGCATGATCTCGTGCGGGGCGTCATGGCAGGCGGCCGCGGCGCGATGTTCGAGGCGGTCGAAGGAGCCGAAGACAGCGAGGAGCAGGGAACGGCGGCGGTCGATGCCGAAAAGATAGGCCCCGGCGACGCCGTAGTCTGCATTTCGGCATCGGGCAGCGCGAGATTCGTGCTGGGCGCGGCAAAGCGCGCCGGTGAACTCGGAGCAGCCGTGATCGGCCTTTGCTGCAATCCCGGCTCCGCGCTCTCGGGGGTGTGCGGGATCACTGTCACCGTCAACACCGGTCCCGAGGTGATCTCGGGATCGACGAGACTCAAGGCCGGGACCGCGCAGAAGCTGGTGCTCAACATCTTCTCGACCTGCGCGATGATAAAGACGGGAAAGGTCATGAGCAATCTCATGATAAACGTAAGACCGACGAACAAAAAGCTCGTCGAGAGGGCTCTGCGGCTGGTCATGACCCTTTCGGGGTGCGGCAGAGATGAAGCGGAAAAGGCCCTGAAGCAGGCAGGCGACGTCCCCGGAGCACTGGCTCTGCTGGGAGTATCGAACGAAGCACAGGATCTGTAAGCATGGAAAGAAAAGAACCGGTCCCGGATAAGAAGGCGAAGCGCCTGCGCTTGATGAAGATAATACAGACCGTTCTGACGGTTGCCGTAAACGTCTTCTTTGTGATGTACCTTTGCATGATAATCAAGCTCGCGGCGTCTGACGGAGGCTTCACAAAGACCTCCGCGGCGATGATGGTGTTCGAATACTTCTTCGGATATCTCCCGGCGTCGCTGATGCTGCTCATTCTTCTCGTTTTCAATCTCGCCCTGACGCACCTCTTCGTGCGAGGATGGGAGATAAGCGCGGCCGCCGTGATCGCCGTCTGTCTGTTTGAGTATATCTCGTTCGTGACCGGCCTGTGCGACATCACCGCGGGGGCTGTCGCGGTCGCCTTTGTCAGCGCGCTGGCTCCGCTTTTCCTGATCCTCTTCGAAGTTTATACCTTCGAGAAGATGTACAGGGAGCACAGAAACAGGAAGAACGCGCCGGGCGGCGGATCATAAAACAGGGGACGGAACAAAAAACACCCCGGAAGGCTTGATCCTTCCGGGATGTTTTTTCCCTTGGCGGGAGATTATTTCAGCATGAGCTTCTTGAATGCTTTCTTGCCCCGGCGGAGCAGGATGCCGTCACGGAGCCTGTCGCCTGAGAACGACGCCCTGATGTCGGTGACTTTCTCGCCGTCGGCGGTGACTCCGCCCTGTTCGACGGCCCGTCTCGCCTCCGAGCGGGAGGATACGAGGCCGGCTCCGACGAGCATCGTGAGGATGTCGGCGGTGCCGTCGGCCTGAAGGTCGGACTCCGGGATCAGTGCTGTGGGGACCTCGGCGCCGTCGCCCGCCCCGAAGAGCGCCCTGGCGGATGCCTCGGCGGCGTCTGCCGCCTCCTTGCCGTGAACGGTCTCGGTGAGCTCGTGCGCAAGGATCTCCTTGGCGCGGTTGAGCATGCTGCCGTCCCACTTTGACATCTCGTCGATCTCGTCCACCGGTATGAAGGTCAGCATGCGGATGCACTTGAGCACGTCGCTGTCGCCGACGTTCCGCCAGTACTGGTAGAAATCGTA
>CADCPG010000101.1 GCA_902803255.1 uncultured Ruminococcus sp.
AAGACGCGGTAGAGACGGCTGTCGCCGACGTTCACAGACCAGGCGAAGCCCGAATCGGTTATCAGAACGGCGTTGAGCGTCGTACCCATTCCGTTGAGACTGCCGTCCTCCTTCTCTCTCGCCTTGCTGAAGACGGCGTAGTTGGCGGCGTCGGCGGAGGCCGTCAGCGCGTTTCGCACCGACCGTTCGCTCAGGTCCGGAGCCGCCGCGGGGTTGTCGGGGATGAGCGTCTCCCGCATCATGGCGACGAATGCCTCGAGCGCCGTTTTCGACGCGAGAGAGCCTCCGGCGTACCCTCCCATGCCGTCGCAGACGACGCAGAGGGTCACCCCCGGAAGCAGACTGTAAATTCCGAAGCTGTCCTGATTCTCGTGACGGATGATTCCGACATCGCTTTTTCCGTAAAATTTCATTCAGGCTACCGCCTTTCGTATCTGTTCTGTCTTATGTCTTCTGTCTTATGTCTTCTCTTTTTCGTTTTCCGCTCCGGCCGTGTCCCCGGCTCCGGCCGCGCGCCGGAGCTGTCCGCACGACGCGTTGATATCCGGCCCCAGCGTCCGTCTCACCGTGGCGCGGACGCCGTGTTTCTCGAGCGTCTGCCGGAAGGCATCGACCTGCGCTCTGTCGGGCGCCCTGAGATCGCGTTCCCTGACACTGTTGAGCGGGATCAGGTTGACATGAATCGGATACCGGCTCATGGGACCCCGGCGAAGCGCCCGATTCAGGAGCTCAGCCAGCGCGGCCGCGTCCTTTTCGCCGCAGTTTTTTCCGTTTATGAGCGTATATTCGAACGATATCCGGCGGCCCGTCGCCAGTGCGTAGCGCCGGCACGCTGCCAGCAGCTCGGAAATGTTCCAGCGCCGGTTGACCGGCATAACGGCGTCGCGGACGGCGTCGTCGTGAGCGTGGAGCGACACCGAGAGCGTTATCTGGAACTTCTCGGCGGCAAGTCTGTCGATGCCGTCGACGACCCCGCAGGTCGAGAGCGATATGTGCCGCTGGCCGACGCAGAGCCCGCCCCGCGGGTCGCTGACGAGACGGATGAAGGCCGTCGACGCCTCGTAGTTGTCGAGCGGCTCGCCGATGCCCATCATGACGATGTTGTCGACCCGCTCGCCGCTGTCGTTTCCCGCGGCGATCACCTCGCCGAGGATCTCGCCGGCGGTCATGTTCCGTATCCGCCCGCCGAGCGTGGACGCGCAGAACGCGCAGCCCATCCGGCAGCCGACCTGCGTCGATACGCAGACGGTGTTGCCGTGTCTGTACCGCATGAGGACGGTCTCGATCAGGTTGCCGTCGGCGAGCCGGAGCAGGTATTTCACCGTGCCGTCGACCGACGACACCAGCTTCCGGGCTATCTCCGGCAGCCTGTACGGGGCCCTTTCCTCAAGCTCCGCGACGAGCTTTGCCGGTATGTTGCCCATCTTTCCGGGCGGGATCCCGCGCTGCATGCGCGGGTATATCTGTTCAGCCCTGTAGGAGGGCTCGCCCAGCGACTCGAGCAGCTCCGACAGCTGTCCGAAGCTGAACGAGAGCAGGTCCGGAGGATATCCCGCGGACGGTCCCGCGACTGTTCGGTTGTCCATTCCGCGGACCTCCTTCCGTGCTCAGGCGCGAAGTTTTCTCAGTTTTGCGATGAAGAAGCCGTCGGTCCCGCCGTCCGGCGTGAGCGTCAGCATCCCGTCAGGCGCGGAAAAGCCGCACGATTCGAAGGGCTCGGCGGCGAATCTGCCGTCGTCCTTCAGAAAAGCCCCGACGACCCCCGAATTCTCCCCGGGCAGCAGAGTGCAGGTCGAATAGACGAGCACGCCGCCGGGGCGGACGGCCTCCGCGGAGGCCCTGAGTATGCGGGACTGCAGCTCCGGCAGGTCAGCCGACGATGCCGGGTCCCTGTATCTGAGCTCGGGTTTGCGTCCGATGACGCCGTATCCCGAGCACGGGACGTCGCACAGGACTCTGTCGAAAGCCTCTCTGTCTTCCGGTACCGGGACCGACGAATCGGCCGCTGCGGCGCTCAGGATCCCAATGCCCAGCCTCGACGCTCCCTCATCTATCAGGGGCAGCCT
>CADCPG010000102.1 GCA_902803255.1 uncultured Ruminococcus sp.
CGGTGCCTCGACAATCGATCCCGGCGCCCAGACGACGCTGCCCGACGTACAGACTACGGTTCCCGGCGCCTCAACGGAGGTTCCCGATGTCACCGGCGGGGTTCCCGACATCACTACGGCGGTCCCCGACGTCACCGGCGGATCACCCGACATCACCACGTCTTCCCCCGATGAATCGGGCGGCGACATAACGACCGAGCCGGAGCCGACAGAACCCGCCGGGTCGACCGAAGAGCCCCACAAGATCATCGACGTCTCGCTCACCTTCCCGTCGTGGCGCTTCATATACGGCCGGACCGAGCCCGTTCCGGACCCGGAAAAGACCACCACGCTCACGCAAAGCACGTCGGTATACATGGACCAGACCATCTCATGGGCCACTCAGTACCCGTACGCCAAAGCCTACGCTATGCGCCAGGGACGCGGATATACCGTCGACGACAACGGCTTCGTCCGCATCGTCAACGCATACGGCGGAACGGCCGTCTACGAGAACCGCAACTACTACCCCGAGCACCACGAGGTCGGCACATACGTCCGCAGCTTCTACATCGAGCCGTTCGAGCGCGACATCAGCAGGCTCGGACACTTCTTCTACGACAACGGATACATACGCATGCGCCACGTCGAGGTGCAGACATACAACCCGAACATCTATATCACCGACGAGGACATACTAGTCGATCTGTACGGCAACAGATACGAGCTGCCGGCCGGATTCGAGCTCGTCGCGTATTCCGACGGCGTGATCCTCCTCAAGCGGGGAGATCTGTACGGATGCTATCACGTCGACGGCTACTGGGTCGCCCAGCCGCAGTACAGCTATGCCGAGCCCTTCGTCGAGGGGCTGTGCGTGCTGGGGCTGTCTGACGGCACGAAGGGTGTCATCGACACGTCGGGAAAGATCGTCATTCCCTTCAGATATACCCGCATCACCTCCGCCTCCTCCGGGATCATCGCCTGCTATTCGGAACAGAACGGCTGGGAGATCCTCTCGAAGGTCGCGAAGTGACTGTGACGCCCCCCGGAGCCGCCGCCAGGCGGTGCGCCGCCCGCGCGGGACCGCCCGGCATAAAAAGCGCCGGCGGGCCGTGACCGATATTTTTCACATATACATAAGGAGACTACGGAATGGACCTTCAATCACTGCTTCATTCTCTCGAAAACTGCCCCTGCGGCAAAACACACACCTTCGACACAAAGGTGGTCGAGATCTTCAGCGGACTTACCGCGCACACCGGCGAGATACTTGAAAAAGCCGGCTTTCCCAGAAAAGTGCTGCTCGTCGCCGACGACAACACCTTCGGCGTAGCCGAGAAGGAAGGCCTCACAGCCTCTCTTGCGGCTTCCGGATTCGAGCTGAAGAAACTGATCTACCGCAACATGAAATACGCCCGCGTCGAACAGGTGAGAGAGGTGGAGGCGCTTGCCGGCGACGTCGACGGCATAATCTCGGTCGGCACCGGCTCGCTCAACGACATCTGCCGCGTATCGTCGTTCGAGCTCGACAAAAAGTTCTGCATCTTCGCGACGGCGCCGTCGATGGACGGATTCGCCTCGGATACCGCCCCGATCATAGAGAACAACTTCAAGAATTCCTGGAAGGCAAGGCAGCCGATGGTCATACTTGCCGACACAAAGATTCTCGCCGAGTCGCCGGCCGAGCTCAAGGCGGCGGGATACGGCGACATGGTCGCCAAATACATAGGCATACTCGACTGGCGCATCTCGAATATGCTGATCGACGAATACTACTGCGACAGAGTCGCCGGTATCACGCTCGACGCGCTGGAGAAGTGCATCGCACTGACCGACAAGGTCACCGCTAACGACGAGGAGGCCGCCGGCGCCATCATGGAGGCGCTCGTGCTCTCCGGACTCGCGATGAAGCTCGCGATGTCGTCGAGGCCCGCCTCGGGCGCAGAGCACGTCGTGTCGCACTACTGGGAGTGCTACAAGGTCACCCGCGGGATCTGGCCCGAATACCACGGCAAGAAGGTCGGTGTCGCGACGCTCCTCATCAACCGCATCTACCGCAACGTGGCAGAGAGAGTAAAAAAGATCGATCCGGTGAAGGATGACCCCGACTGGACCGATATATATGCACATTTCACGCCCGATCAGATCCCGGACGTACAGAAACTCAACAACCCGAGCATAACCGACAAGGTGGACCTCGAACGCCTGAAGAAGTGCTGGCCCGAGATCCGGAAGCTCATACTCGACAGCCTTCCCGACAACGGTGTCCTTCTCGACGAAATGAAACGCGCCGGCTGCGCGACGGAACCCGCGGAAGTCCACGTTGATCCGCAGCTGCTCGCCGACGGTCTTCACTATCATGCCTATATGCGCTACAGGATACTGCTCACGAGGCTGATGCCTATGATCGGCATCGACCCCGTTGACTATCTCGACTGACCGCTGACAGTCAGCCGGCTGACTGATATCAGCTGCCGGCTGTGCCGGCCTCGATCTTCTCTACAAGATCGGCTATGAGCCCTTCGTCGTTGGAGCAGAGACAGAGGCCGGCCGCTTTTTTTACGTCATCCCCGGCGTTCGACGGACAGACGCCCACGTCTGCCGCCCGCAGCATGGTTATGTCGTTCTCGTAGTCGCCGCAGGCGAAGACGGTCACCGGCCGGCCGCACTGCCTCTCGCAGTAGGCGCGGAGCCCAGGCAGGCTCTTTGCCTTCGTGACGCCCGCCGACTGGATCTCGAGATGGTTCTTTCCCGATTTGCTGACCGTTATGCGGTCTCCGAAGCGTTCGGTGATGAGCGGCCTTATCGAGTCGAGCCTGCCGCATTCTCCGCGGATGACTATCTTGTACCAGACATACTTTCCCCACTCGCGGGGGTCTGCGATCAGGTATCCGCCCTCGTAGCATGAATTTATGTCGTCCGTGACCATCGAACAGTCGGACATCTCGGCCTCCGACGTGAGGAAGCCGGAGCGTGACGAGATGCGGAAGCCGGTGTCGCGGCTGATGCTCTTGACGAAGGAGTGGATCTCCATCCCGAGCCCCGAGTCGATCGGATGCTCCTCAATGATATCCCATTCGCCTTCCCCTTCGCTTCCGCTTTTCCACGCTCTGATGTCGCAGAGCAGCGCGCCGTTGCAGGCGCTCATCGGGGCGTTCACGAGTTCGGCCGCGACCGGCAGGTCCTTCATCATGTTGCAGTGCATCCTGCCCGTCGCGAGGGTGAAAAAGCCGCCTCCGGCCTTGAAGCGCTCCACCGCCTCGAGATTGCGCGGGACGAGCCTGCTGTCCTTCCCGAAAAAGGTCCCGTCGAGATCGGTTATTATGAGGATGTCGCTGAAGTCGCGGAGTCTGCCATTCCCCGCCGGGGAGATCTCTTTCATATTCCGTCGGTATCCTTGTGTGAATTATACGCGGGCCCTTCCGGGCCCGCTGTTTTATTTGTCCGGAGTCTCAGAACTCTATCAGCGCGACGCCGTTTTTCGGCAGTCTGCCGGCGTTCGCCGCCCAGGACATGAGCCTGTTTTCGTCCATGATCCAGTATTTCGCGCCGGTCAGATCGACGCCGGAGAAGGTGAGGCTCTGTTCGTGTCCGGTCAGGTTCGACACCATAACGGCGTGCTTTCCCCCGTCCCTGTCTGCCGCGGCGACGGCGTAGATCCCCGGAGTGTCGCAGGAGAGCTCCACCTGCGTGCCGAGCCTGTACAGCTCGTTGAACGCCGCCATGGCGTAATATCCGTATGTCGGTATATCCTTCATGCTGTCGAACAGGGCGGAATAGGTCCCCGATGAGCGCATGTCGTATATGCACATGAG
The DNA here is from genome assembly GCA_902803255.1 of uncultured Ruminococcus sp. Taxonomy (GTDB): domain Bacteria; phylum Bacillota; class Clostridia; order Oscillospirales; family CAG-272; genus CAG-390. The sequence continues at coordinate 3,795 of CADCPG010000102.1, forward strand.
GTCGACGCACTTCTTGTTCTGCATCGCCAGCATCATGGCCGCGACCTCGGCTCCGTGGTGCGCGGTGCCCCTCTCTCTCGGGCAGGGGTTCCACTCGTTTAAATGAGTGGGAAGCCCGGCAAAGCCCGCCTTTTCGAGCTCGTCGGCCACAAAGTCCGCCCAGACCTCGGTATCGCGGGTGCAGGCGTAGCTGTGCCACGAGAAGAAATCGATCGGGCAGTCATGCTCCTTCAC
>CADCPG010000103.1 GCA_902803255.1 uncultured Ruminococcus sp.
CGGCACGCTCATCGGACAGCTCAAGAACTTCGTCAACTACTTCAACTGCTACTCCGACGGTGAGACCGCCGTGGGCGTCGACGCGATCCTGATCGATCCTCCGGTAGTCAAAGTCAGCGCCACCGACCTCGCCGCCGGCGACGCCGTCGAGACCATGAAGCTCAACGAAGGCAACAGCGCGGCAGTATGGAAGAACAGCCCGGCCGACGGACATCCCGTCATCGATTTTGCCGCTGTCAAGGGCAACACCGTCAACGTCACCTTCTACGATCCCTTCGCGGAAGTCACGACCGAAGAAGTCACGACGGCCGGCGGAGAGGTATCCTCTGATAACGAAGTCACGACGGCCGCTCCGGATGACGGAACCACCGCAGCCCCCGAAGTATCCAGCGACGCTCCCGAAGTCACGACGGCCGCTCCGAAGACCGAAGAGGGCGGATGCTCCTCCTCGCTCTCGGTCGCCGCTCTGTCGGTGATCGCCGCGCTCTCGCTCTGCTTCGTACGCAGGAGAGACTGAGCTGAGACACGCGCGCGCCCTTTACAAAATAAACAGAGTCCGCCGCCCCGGGGGCGGCGGACCGGAATGGAAAAACGATGTTTTTTGAAAAACTTTCTGAATTCGATCCCGAAGTTGCGGAATCCTGCGGACGCGAACTGCGCCGCCAGAGGGGCAACATTGAACTGATCGCCTCGGAGAACATAGTATCCGAAGCCGTGCTGCTGGCTGCGGGCGGAGTCCTCACCAACAAGTACGCTGAAGGATATCCCGGACACAGGTACTACGGCGGATGCGAGTACGTGGACGAAGTCGAGGAGATCGCCAGGGAGCGCGCCTGCAGGCTGTTCGGCGCCGAACACGCCAACGTCCAGCCGCACAGCGGCGCGAACGCCAATCTGGCGGTATTCTTCGCTCTGCTCGAACCCGGCGACACGGTACTGTCGATGAAACTGTCGGCGGGAGGACACCTCTCCCACGGCTCATCGGTGAACATATCCGGAAAGTATTTCAATATAGTCAGTTACGGAGTCTCCGAGAAAACAGGGCTGATCGACTATGACGAAGTGCGCGAACTGGCGCTGCAGTGCAAGCCGAAAATGATCCTCGCCGGCGCTTCCGCGTATCCGAGGATCATCGACTTCGCGAAGTTCCGCGAGATCGCCGACGAAGTCGGCGCCCTCCTTATGGTGGACATGGCCCATATCGCCGGACTCGTCGCCGCGGGACTCCATCCGAGCCCGGTCCCCTGCGCCGACGTCGTCACGACGACCACCCACAAGACGCTGCGCGGTCCCCGCGGAGGCATGATCCTCTGCCGCGAGGAATACGCGAAGAGGATCGACAAGGCCATCTTCCCCGGCACGCAGGGCGGACCGCTGATGCACATCATCGCGGCCAAGGCCGTCATGCTCGGCGAGGCGCTAAAGCCGAATTTCGTCGATTACCAGTGCCGCATCGTAAAGAACGCGGCGGCTCTCGCCCAGGGACTGCTCTCCAGGGGCGTGAACCTCGTCTCGGGCGGCACCGACAACCACCTGATGCTGCTCGACCTCCGCGGCACACCCGTCACCGGACGCGACCTCGAGGTCAGGCTCGACTCGGTGCACATCACCGCCAACAAGAACTCCATCCCCGGCGACCCGCTCAAGCCGACGGTCACGTCGGGCCTGCGCGTCGGGACCCCGGCGGTCACCACACGCGGCATGAACGAGCCAGAGATGGTCAGGATAGCCAACTGGATCGCCGACGCCGTCTTTAATTTCGACGACCGCAAGGCCGCGATCAAGGCGGGCGTGTCCGAGCTCTGCTGGAAGTATCCGATCTACACCGACTGAAAAACACAGCACGCAAAAGCGGCGGCTTTCAGGCCGCCGCTTTTGTTTTGCTCAGCCTGTCATTTCACCGGGAACATCCGAAGCAGCATCCCGCGCATGATGTCGAGCCTCTGTTCGACCGTCGGGATCTCAAGATATTCGTCTTCGGTATGCATGCACGAACCGACAGGCCCGCAGCCGTCAAGCGTGGGGCAGCCGCAGGGCGAGATGAAGTTCCCGTCGGACCCGCCTCCTGTCGAGACGGCCTCGACGGTCTGCCCGAGCTCGCCGCCCGCCTCGCTGAGCAGCGCGAGCATCTCCTCTACCCGCCCGTCCGGGACCATCGGCGGACGAACCGTGCGCCTCTCCACCTCTATCGCGCAGCGCGGATCGAAGCGGCGGCCGTCGTCGCCCATCGACATGATATACCTGTCGAACTTGCGGAACACTTTCTCTTCCATGCAGCGGAAACTGACGGTGAACTCGGCGTAGTCGGGGACAGCGCCGCCGTCTCCTCCGCCGTTGAAGCGGCCGATGTTGACCGTCGTTCCATCCGCCGGCCTGAACCATTCGCGGTAGATCGCGTCGGTCTGCCTTGCCAGCTCGAGGATCGCGCTGGCTCCTTTTTCGGGACAGACTCCCGAGTGGGCCGCGATGCCCCGGCACCTGACGGTGTAGTTCGCTCCGCCCTTGCGGTGCCGGACGAACTCCCCGCCCGCCCTTCCGGGCTCGAAGACGAGGCAGCGGCCCGATCGCCGCGCCAGCTCCTCGAATTTCGCGCGGGAGTATCCGCTCCCTCTCTCCTCGTCGGAGTTGAGGCCTATGATGAAGGAGAAACCGATCTCCCCCTCGGCCATCATGCACTTTATCAGATAGTACATGAGCAGGATCCCGCCCTTGCAGTCGAGACATCCGGGCCCCCTGACGTGTCCCGCCCCGTCGATCGAATACGGGCGCGCGGCGGCGGTGCCGTCGGGAAACACGGTATCCATATGGCCTATCATGAGTATGTCGGCGTCTTTTCCGGCCGGCAGCTTTCCGCTGCTCTTTCCGCCCGATACTGTGAGGAAGGGCGCCGGCCTGTAGCCGTCCTGCCAGCTTATCTCTGCTCTGAGGCCGAGCTCTTCGTATCTCTTCTTAAAAAACTCCGCCATCGCGTTGGTCCCGGCCTCGCTGAAAGTGCCGCTGTCGATCGACACGATATGCGAAAGATCGGCCAGATAGTCTTCGATCCTGAAATACTTCATCTTATCTCAGATCCTTCCTTGTTTAAAGCCTGCCGAGCGTCGCGCAGAGGAACCTGTATGTGCGTCCCACGGAAGCCACGTTCATCTTCTCGCCGACCGAGTGGATGTCGCGCAGTTCGGGACCGAACGATACGCAGTCGAGTCCTCCCAGCTTGTCCGAGAGTATCCCGCATTCGAGTCCGCCGTGCGTCGCGTAGATCACCGGCTTCTTTCCGAAGAGTTCGGTGTATACCTCCGACGCGGTGTCGCGCAGCGGCGACTCGCGAAGGAACGTCCACGCGGGGTATCCCGCGCCGAACCTAACCTTCGCGCCGAACGCCCCGGCCGCCGTCTTCACCTGGAGAGCGAGATAATCCTTCTGCGAGCCGATCGACGACCGCAGCGCGCTGGTGCAGCTGAATTCCTTCCTTCCGAGACGCACTTTCCCGAGGTTGAGCGACGTCTGCACGAGTCCCTTTATATCCATGCTCATGTTGCGGACGCCGTTTGGCAGCACCGTGAGCATCGACAGCAGCTTCCGTGTCGAGGCGGCGGTCAGCGGGCGGCGCGGCAGCTCCCTTCCGTCGAGCCTTGTCAGTTCCGCCCTGAATCCCGGGTCTGACGCCGACAGCTCGAAGGCTATGTCTGCCGCGGTCCGGTCCACGGCCGATCTGAAGCTCCTCACGCGCGACGCCGGAACGACGGCTACGGCGTCTGTCCTCGACGGTATGACGTTGTCGAACGACCCGCCGGTCAGACTGTCGAGCCGGAGCTCCGGCACCGCCGCCGACGCTGCCGAAAGCAGCCTCGCGGCGAGCAGATGCGAATTGCCCCGCTCCCTGTCGATCTCGGCGCCCGAGTGGCCTCCCAGAAGGCCGGAGACGGTAAGACGGAATGCGGCCGTTTCCTCTCCGCGCGGTTCCCTCCCGACCGGCAGCCGCAGGTCCATGCGCTGTCCGCCCGAGCATCCGACGGTGAAGACGCCCTCCTCGTCAGAGTCGAGGTTTATCATGCGCCGGCCGCAGAGCAGCGACGGATCGAGGCCTTTCGCCCCGAACATACCTGTCTCCTCATCGACGGTGAAAAGAGCCTCGATCGGCGGATGCGCGACGTCGCGGCTGTCCAGGACGGCCATGATCATCGCGACGCCGGCAATGTCGTCGCCGCCGAGCGACGTCCCCTCTGCCCAGACCCATTCGCCGTCGGTCCGCAGATCTACCGGCGCGGTCTTCATGTCGACGCCGTCCCCGGGGCTTGTCGCGCAGACCATGTCAAGATGCGCCTGCAGGATCACCGGCCGGTGATCTTCGTATCCCGGTGTTCCGGGCTTGTATATCACGATATTGTTGAGGCTGTCCCTCACGCAGCGAAGTCCGCGCACGCGCGCGAACTCCTCGCAGACCGACGCTATCGCGCCGGTGCTGCCCGACCCGTGCGGCACCGACGAGCAGAGCTCGAAAAAACCGAACACCTTCGCGGGCTCGAGTCCCGCGAGCTTTTTTTTCTTCTTATCATTTTCCGACATCTGATCTTCTCCTCCGGAACTGTTTTCCGTTTATTATGCAAATGATTGATCTCCCGATCACGGTCACCGGCATACGCGCCTTGATCTCTGAGCCCGGCTTTCGCGCGCGGCCGTCCGTTCCATGGAATATTATACCACATTCCGCCGCATCCCGACGCTAAAACCCGCCCGAATTGCGCGTACCGGCTAAATTTGTCACTTTGAACGGCGCTTCTATTGACCCTGGCGCGAAAAAATGGTAAAATAATAGACACCGTGATTCCGCCGTGGCGGAAATACGGACACCGGAGGAACCAGTTCGAAATGAAAAGAAAAACAGCCGAAAAATCAGGAAGCTCATCTGTCTGCACATCACATCAGCATACCTTATATTATCCGATCCTCGCGATCGCCGCGGCGCTCGCCGTCCTGCTGACGGCCGGAAGCGTCACTCCCGCCGCCCTGGCGGCCGACGCACCCGCCGGCAGGCCCGTCGCTTCGGCAGAGGAGTTCGCCGCGATGGAAGCCGGAGGCGAGTACTGGCTCGCCGGCGACATTGAACTCAGCGGCACTTAC
>CADCPG010000104.1 GCA_902803255.1 uncultured Ruminococcus sp.
AATGTTCAGAGCAAAGGAAAACGCCGTAAAGGAATCGAAATGCATCAGGGGAGGCGTCGGGGAGACGCATATGACGAAGATACTGAACGGACCTGACGAGATGTACGGGAAGGGAAGGCTCTTCAACATAATGACAGTCGATCCCGGAAACAGCATCGGCGAGCATTTCCACACCGGCGACAACGAGATATTCTACTTTCTTTCAGGCACCGGCGTATACAACGACAACGGCACCGAGGTCAGAGTGAGGCCGGGCGACACCGCCGTCTGCAGCGACGGAGAGAAGCACAGCCTCCGCAACGACGGCTCCGAACCGCTGGTATTTGTCGCTCTAATACTTTACTGATCCCGCGAGACGGAAAAACCGCCGTTTTGCCGCGTCCTCCGGCGCAAGGGCGGTTTTTCATCGAATATGAAAAAACTCTACCCGCCTTTCAGTGACTTTTTTTCCCCCCTTCATACAGTTTTCACATGCTTTTGGTATAATAATGCCGTAAAAGAAGGGACGGGAGACGCCGGGTGACACCGGCCTGCGGCTCACCGCCCCGCGAATGACCCGCAGCGCGGAAAGGACTGAGAACAAACACCATGGAAGAATTCAATTCTGAGAACAGAAACGGGTACGTCCCGTCGCAGGATCAGGCTGATCCCGGATACCGCGGACAGCCTTACGGAGCCGTATACACCCCGGATTCCGGATCCGGTGAATATCACTATACCCCCTACCGGGGAACACAGACCGAGAACGTCTACGCGGGAGGACAGCAGTCCGCCGCGACGCAGGCTGCGAAAAAGAAAAAGGGCGGAAAGGCCGGCATGATCATAGGGATCTCGGCGGCCGTGCTCGTCGTCTTCCTCCTCATCTCGGCGATGGCGGTCGGAGTCATGTTCACGGCTAAGAAACTTTTCCCGAACGCCGGGAACCAGTCGGGAAAGCAGGGCGGCGTGCCCGAATCGACTCTTGACTACAGTTCGTCGACCGTATCGGTATCCGACAGAAAGGGATCCGAGGGCCAGGGCCTCATCACGACCGCCGTCACTCCCGGAAAGCTGATGACGAAAGCCGAGACCGTCTCCGTCGTCAAGGATTCTGTCGTCGAGATCACGACCGAGACGGTCAAGGGCGGCTCGGGGATGTTCTCGCAGTATGTCGTCAGCGGAGCCGGAAGCGGCGTCATAATCTCCGACTCCGGCATCATCATTACCAACAACCACGTCATCGAAGGCGCGACCAAGATAAGCGTCCGGCTGACCGACGGCACCGAGTTCGAGGCCTCTCTTACAGGCACCGACGAGGACGCCGACATCGCCGTCATCACGATAGATCCGGGCGACAAAAAACTCACCGCCGCCGTTCTCGGAAACAGCGACCTGCTCGTCGCCGGCCAGGAGATCATCGTCATAGGCAATCCTCTCGGCGAACTCGGCGGAACGGTCACCAACGGCATCATCTCCGCCACCGAGCGCGAGATAGAAGTCGACAACAACGGCACGATGACCCTGCTTCAGACCGACGCGGCCGTCAACCCGGGCAACTCGGGAGGCGGAATGTTCAACCTTTACGGCGAACTCGTTGGCATCGTCAACGCCAAGTCCTCGGGCGACAGCATTGAGGGGCTGGGCTTCGCGATCCCGGTCAACACCGCCTGGAGCGTAGCCGACGAGCTCATCAAATACGGCTACGTCAAGGGCAGGACCACGCTCAACATAACCGTCGTCGACGTCACCAACAGCATGTACGCGAGGTACTACTTCGACTCGTCCTCGGTCGGCGTTTACGTAGTCGAGGCGGACAGCGGTTCGGACTTCAAGTACGGCGACAGGATAATCTCATTTGACGGCACCGAGATCGACTCGGCATCTGATCTCAGCACGCAGCTGAGGAAGCACGCCGTGGGCGACTCCGTGAACGTGGTCGTGATGAGAAAGGGCAAGACGGTCGAGATAAACGTCAAACTCTCGGAGCAGGTCCCCGAGAACAAATCGTAACTTTCCGACTCCCGGAGGATAAGCAAATGTACAGTCTCCTGATCGCAGACGACGAGCCGGGCATCCGCTCGATCGTCAGAAAATACGCCGAATTCGAGGGCAACAGAGTCACCGAGGCAGCCGACGGCATGGAGGCCGTCGAGCTCTGCCGCTCCGAAAAATTCGATATCGTCATCATGGACATCATGATGCCGGAGCTCGACGGTTTTTCGGCGGTGCGCGAGATCCGCAAGTTCTCGCAGGTGCCCGTCATAATGCTGTCCGCCAGAGGAGAGGAATACGACAAGATCAACGGATTCTCGCTCGGCGCCGACGATTATGTCGTCAAGCCCTTCTCGCCCAAGGAGCTGCTGCTCCGGGTCGAAGCGATACTGAAGAGGGGCGGAAGACGTGAAGAACGCGCGGAAAAGGAGCACGAGATCATCGAGATGGACGGCGGCGGACTGAAGGCCGACCTTACCGCCAGGATCGTGTATATCGACGGCGAACGGGTCGACATGTCCCCGAAGGAATACGAGCTCTTCTTCTACATGCTCGCCAACCGTAACATCGCACTGTCGCGCGAGAAACTCATCAGCGATGTCTGGGGCTACGATTTCTACGGCGACGCCAGGACGCTCGACACCCATATCAAGCTCCTGCGCCGCTCGCTCGGCAAGTATGCGCCGTATATCGTCACCCTCCGGGGAATAGGATACCGCTTCGAGGGCAGGAATTGAAAAAAATAATAAACATGGGAATAAAAGGCAGGATAGTTCTATACTTTACTGCCTTTATTTTACTGATGCTGGTCGTCATATGGGTGGTCCAGATCTCGCTTCTCGGCGTATTCTACCGCCGCACCAAGCTTCATGAGCTCGACGAAGTATCACAGACTGTGAGCTCGTACCTCGGAACCGGCAGTCTTGAGGACATCACATACGAGATGTCGACGAAATACAAGATCTGCATGATCGTTTTCGAGACGTCGGGCGATGAACTCGGCAGGCAGGTCGTGTCGGTCGAGAGCACTCCGATGTGCCTCATCCATCATCTGACGCCGGGAGCGCTCGGCGAGTTTTATTCGAAAGCCCTGGCATCGGGAGGCAGGTTCGTCGAGAGATTCACGATGGGAAAGGGCCTCGTGCAGGACGTCCCCCGCGGCAGCGCGGGCGATGACGGAGACGGCGGCGAGGAACGGAGGATCGGAGGGGATGAGGTCACGATGGCGGTTTCCGTCATCTCGGCGTCAGGACGCGACGGCAGGAGCTACGCGATATTCGCCGACACCGAGTTCACGCAGATGCATACGGCCGAGACGCTGCTCAACACGCAGTTCCTGTGGCTCGCCGGTTCGATCGTGCTCCTCACGGCTTTCGTCGCGTACATCTTCGCCGTCAACATCTCGGGGCCGCTGACCAATATGAACGAATCGGCAAAGAAGCTGGCCGCGGGCGACTACGAGCCGAACTTCAGGGTCGAGGGATACAGGGAGACGAGGGAACTGGCGGAGACGCTGAATTTCGCCGCCTCCGAGATATCAAGATCCGACCGGCTGCAGCGCGAGCTCATCGCGAACGTTTCGCACGACCTTCGCACGCCGCTGACGATGATCTCGGGATACGCAGAGGTGATGCGGGACATCCCGGGAGAGAACACTCCGGAGAACGTCCAGGTGATCATCGACGAATCGAACCACCTCTCGGCGCTCGTGAACGACATGCTCGACCTGTCGAAGATCGAGGCGGGTGTCAAAAAGCCCGAAAAGACCGAATTCAGCCTCACGGCGGCGGTCTCCGATGTCCTGGAGCGGTATTCGCAGCTGCGTGAGCACGACGGCTACTCGATCGAATTCGAGCACGGCGAGGACGTTTCGGTGTGCGCTGACCGCACTATGATCCTGCAGGTGCTTTACAACCTCGTGAACAACGCCATAAACTACTGCGGCGCCGACAAAAAGGTCATAGTCACCCAGAGCGTCGCGGAGAGCGAGAGCGGGGAGTCGGTGCGCATAACGGTCAGGGATCACGGAGAGGGCATCAGCCCTGAGAACATCCCGCTCGTGTGGGACAGGTACTACAGGGTCGACAAGCTCCACAAAAGGTCATCGGTCGGGAGCGGCCTCGGGCTGTCGATAGTAAAAAAGATACTCCAGCAGCACGGTGCGCTGTTCGGCGTCGAGAGCGTTCCGGGGGAGGGGTCGGCCTTCTGGTTCGAACTTCCGGGCGTCCGCGGGCAGGCGGACGGAGCGGCTCCGGAACGTCCTGGCGAGAAATAACTTGATTTTTTGTCAGCTTTGTTATATAATAGTTGTATCTATAACGGGAGGTGCCGCTTTGGGCAAATCTAAAAAGAACAGATTCGAAAGCGGCGCCATGTCCGAATACTACGGCGGGCTGGCATCGGACACGTCGGATGTATTCACCGATTCGCTCGATTCGCTGAGCGAAGACGACCTGCTCGCCGGCACTCCCGGCGAAGAAAAAAATGGAAAAAGAAAAAAGAAAAAGAGCGCGGGCGGGATCGTCAGCACTCTGCTGTTCTTTGTTTTCGCGGCGGTGTTCGCCGTATGCGCCTGGAAGATAGTCGGGATAGTGCAGCAGTACCGGCTGGGAGACGAGATATACGACGCTGTCGCCGAGGAATTCGACGCCGTCATCGCGGCGGCCGCCGAGCCGCAGCTCGTCCGCCTGGGGAAGAGCGGCTCAGACAGCCCGATGCAGTCGTACAGCGACGTCCTCTCGAACGGCGCGATCATATACAGTCCCGACGATGTCAGCCGCGGGAACCAGTCGAGCCTCCTCTACCAGCAGATGCTGGTGAAACTCGAGGAATGGCGCGACTCAAACCCCGACATATACGGATACATCAGCATCGACGGCACGAACATCAGATACCCGATGGTCCAGTCGGACGACAACAGCTTCTACCTGACTCACAGCTACACCGGCAAGGCGCTGAAATCGGGCGCGATATTCGTCGACTACCGCAACTCACGGACTATCGGCCGCAACCGCAACACCGTCGTATACGGCCACAACATGGAGAACGGCGCCATGTTCCATTCAATGACGAAATTCCTCGACCGGGATTTCTTCATGAACACCGACATCGTGATCTACGCCTTCGACGGTATATACACATTTGAGATGTTCTCGATATACGAGACATATGCTACCGACGACTATTTCCGCATCTTCTTCTCGGGAAACGACGATTTCATCAGTTTCTGCGAGCGCGAAGAGGGGAGATCGATGTACCACAGGGAGGGCGTCGAATTCGGCCCAGATTCGGTGATCATAACCTTCTCGACCTGCATAAACTCGGTGGCCGACGGAAGATACGCTATTCACGCCCTGCTAAAAAAATTCGAAAACTGACTTTTCCGGGCCTGCGCCCGGCCGAGCCCTGATATGGCACAGATGAAGATATCAGTCTGCATTCCGGTATTCAACGAATCGAAAATAATAGCCGATACCGCCCGTACTCTCTCGTCGTATCTCGAGGAGCACTTCGGAAGGAGGCCCGACGGGAGTCCCGATTACGAGATAGTCTTTTCGGACGACGGCAGCACAGACGGTTCGGGCGACATCGTCCGGAGCCTCGGCCTCGACGGAGTGAAGGTCACAGGCTACGGAAAGAACCGCGGCAAGGGATGCGCGGTGCGGACCGCCGTTCTAGCCTCAGAGGGGGACGTCGTGATGTTCACCGACTCCGACCTCGCCTACGGCACCGACGTCATAGAGAGATTTTACTCCTGTCTTTCGGCCGAAGGGGCGCCCGACGCCGCCGTCGGTTCGAGGAACATAAGCAAAGACGGATACGAGGGCTACACCTTCGTAAGGAAGGCGGCCTCCAAACTTTACATTAAGTTTCTGTCGGCCGCGGGCGGTCTGAAGCTCTCTGACTCGCAGTGCGGCTGCAAGGCCTTCAGGGCCGGACCCGCGAAGCAGATCTTCTCCCGGTGCGGGGTAGACGGATTCGCCTTCGATTTCGAGGCGCTGCTCTGGGCCGACAAACTGGGCTTCAGGGTGGCCGAACTTCCGGTGCGCGTGCTCGTGCACGGCGACTCGAAGGTAAGGCTGCTCCGCGATTCGCTGAAAATGCTGCGGGACGTATCCCGCATGAAAAAAGAGATCAGAAAGAAAAATATATGAGCTCCGTTCCGCAGCCCTTTTTTGCCCCCGGCACGGCGCCTCCGCGCCGGATAAAGAGACAGGGAGAAGACCGGAGACCTGACAAGAGAACCCGCATGACACACCGGATACTTCGAAAGGGCAACAGAATAGCCGCAATGCTGATCACGGTCGCATTGCTTTTTCCGTTTGCCGCGGTATCCCCGTACGCGGAAGACGCGGAGGCGGTTCCGGCCGCACAGACGTCCGGGATCGTGCGTTCAGGCGACTCGTCGATAGAAAACCCGCCGCAGTCCGGACCGGCTGCCGGATCGGAAGATGAAAACGCAAGCTCCGACGAAACTGAGTTTCCCGGCATCTTCCGGATACGCAATTCAGCGAGCGGCAGATATCTTTCTGTCGGGAAGTATTCACGGAACGCTGCCGAGATAACGAAGCTCGAGGAATACAGCGCGGGTTCCGGAGCCCAGTGTTTCAGGATCACCGACCCCGGCGACACCGGCAGATGGATGATCATCCCCCAGACCGACGGCGGAAAATACGCGCTCACCCTCTCCGAGGACACAGAAGGCGGCTCGCTTCTCGTGCTGGCCGAACCGGACGGACGTGAAGGCCAGTATTTCGATATACTGAGGCTCAAGAACGGCTGCTATACCGTCGCTCCGTCGGAATCGTCGAACTTCTACGCCGTGCTCCGCGGATCAGACGCGGGAGACGGGTCGGGGAAGCAGGTGTCGGGCATATCCGACTATTCGATCGGCGACCCCGGAGCCATGTGGATATTCGAGCCCGTGCTGACCACAGGAATATCGGTCGCCTTCAGGGAAACCAAGATGCAGACCGGTTCGACAGGCAGATTCTACGCGAAGCTCATGCCATACAACAGCAGCGAGAGGCGTGAAGTCTGGACTTCCGACAGCCCCGGCGTGCTGAACGTATCGGAGAACGGCGCTTATGTCGCCGTGTCCGAGGGCACCGCGCACGTCACGGCGGCGCTCGACGGCTGTTCCGCCGAAATGACGGTCACCGTCACCGACCGCGCATGCTTCACCTTCTTCAGCCAGAACAGCGCCGTCAACAGCGACTGGTGCTACGACGGCCTCGATACCCTGTATTTCAACGGCGGAGGCTACCGCAAGCCCTTCGCGATCGACGACAAGGCACCGGGAGGGAAGAGCGCCTGGATCGACAAGGGCTGCGCTCTCTGCGCCGTCGCGATGGTCCTTCGCAACCACGACGCCAGACTTACCGAAGGATACGACTTCAGATCGGGCCAGGACGGGATGCTTCCGGCCGACCCGTATACCGTCGCGCTCGCCAACTCGGGCAACACCGGCGCCCTCACCGGCGGCAGCGTGATCTACGGCAATCCCATCTACATGGCGTGGTCGAGAGCGGTGTCGGCATTCGAGACCGGCGGTCAGCAGCTCGCCATCAAGCGCGTATACACTCAGAATCTCGCTACGATCAAAAAACTCGTCGAGGAGCATCCTCACGGGATCATTGCCATGCTCAGCCGCGGCGAGAGCAACCACTGCGTGGTCATCGGGCGCTGCGTCAACCCCGAGGAGACAGTGGCGTCGAAACTGCAGTTCGAGATCTTCGACCCCGCGGCTTATCTGCGCTACGAAGGCGACGGAGTGCTCATGTCGGAGACGACTTCCGCGAGGTACATGCACTATTCATATCGCTCGATCTCGCAGCTCATCATCATAGACACACCCGATAAACTCAATTAACGGCCTTTCCTCGGACATGTCCGGGAAAGGCTCGTTTATCGAAAGCAACAGACAAAGACACTCAAAAAGGAGCATTATCCGTAATGAAACGGAAGATACGCACGCCGTATTTCGAGATCGGCACAAAAAACTACATATACGGAGACAAGATCCTGGAATACGCGAAGGCCGCCGACGCGGCAGCCGAAAAATACGACATCGACGTCCTGTTCATCACGACTCCGATCGAGATCCGCAGGGTAGTCGAGAACACGAAGCATCTGATAGTGCTTGCGCCCTATATGGATACTCTCCGTCCGGGCCGCGGCATGGCCGATATCCTGCCCGAGGCACTGAGGGCAGCCGGAGCCGAGGGGGTCGTTGTGAACCACTGCGAGAAGCCTATGTCGCTGCCGCAGATCAAAAAGACGATCGACAGGGCCCGCGAGCTCGACATGCTCGTCTTCGCCTGCGCCGACACGATAGCCGAAGCGAAGGCCATCGCGGAGCTCCATCCCGATATCATAAACCCCGAGCCGTCCGAACTGATCGGCGGCACGGGAGCCGGCGTCAGCAGCATGAGCTATGTCGCCGAGTCTATCCGGACGATAAAGGCCATCTACCCCGACATACTCGTCGAGCAGGCTGCCGGGATCACGAGCGGAGAGCAGGTATACAGGTTCATCATGGCGGGCTCTGAAGCCGCCGGAGCGGCGTCGGGCATCATGAACGCGGCAGACCCGCTCGCGATGATCGACGAGATGGTAGCAGCGACCCGCCGCGCGAAGGACGACCTCGCCGCCGGGAAGACGCTCTGACATAACTGAACGGAGGAGATACCGATGACTCTCGTAAAAAAATATCCGCTCCGGTCCGACGACCGTAAAGTGACATTCCACAACGTGACCGACCTCGTCAGGGAGACGGTGAAGAGTTCCGGAGTACGGAACGGAACCGTCACGGTGTATTCGCACCACACGACCTGCTCTGTGATCACTCAGGAGGCGGCCTTCGACATGTCGATGACCGGCCTTGAGACGCTTCAGCAGGACCTCGTCGACGTTATGTACAGGATCGCGCCGCTCTGCTCGAGAGAGGGGATCTATCTCCATCCCGGCCCGAAGGCGCTGAAGTTCGCCGAGGAGCACGGCGAGGACGCCCGCGGATGCCACAACACCGACGCCCACCTGATATCGTCGATCATCGGACGCAGCGTGACCGTCGTTATAGCCGACGGCGAGGCCGATCTCGGCGAGTTCGGGTATATATATTTCATCGATTTCGATACCACAAGAGCGAGAAACAGGACCGTCGACATCGCCGTGACCGGCGACTGACGTGGGGCGGAGCGATCATGGAAAAGAGCAACCGACCCGATATGAAAGCTGCCGTCGACGCCGCATTCGGTGCGTTCGCGACCGAAGCCGAGTCTCTCATCGAGACGGAAAAGGCGCTCGACCGGGGCGAATTCGAAAAAGCGGTGAAGATGCTGGCGGGCGCCGAGCGCATCGCGGCCTCCGGCTGCGGACACTCAGGCATATGCTGCATGCATTTCTGCCACCTCATGTGCTGCATCGAGCGGCCCGCGAGGTTCATCTCTCCCGCCGAGGCGCCTCACGGCGCGCTGGGGTACATACAGCCGGGCGACGTGATGCTGCTGGCGTCAAGAGGCGGAAAGACCGACGAACTCATACAGATCATGAACATCTGCCGCTCCAGAGGAGCGAAGATCATCGCGGTGACCGAGAACATCTCGTCGCCGCTCGCAGAGGGAGCCGACGCCGTGCTGGCAATAAAGGTCACCCGCGAGTGCGACAGATACAACTGCCAGGGCACGACGAGCTTCGCCGTTACATCGGCGGTCTTTGACGCCCTACAGTGCGCCGTGCTCGAGGCGACCGGCTTCCGCAACGAGGACTTCGCCGTTATCCACCCGAACGGAGCGGTGGGGAAGCGCCTCAACCGAAAAGACAAATGACACGCCGCGCGGCGGCATACCGAAGAAATCTATTTTATTTTTTTCATAAGAAAGGAATTCGCAGAAATGGAATTCAAAGTATTTCAGAAAGAACTCGAACTCCAGTCAAGAGGCTGGATCCCCACCTTCCACGATGTTTCCAAAGAGATAAGGGAGATCGTCGCGGCTTCCGGCGTGAAGAACGGCACCGTCTGCATCGCCTCCCACCACACCACATGCTCAGTCATGGTCCAGGAATGCTCGCACGACATCGACTCCTTCGACCTTGAGTTCCTGCAGCACGATCTGCTCGACATCATGCGCAAGCTCGTCCCCGACTTCAAGGAGGAGCATCAGTACCGTCATCCCGGTCCGATCCACGCGCAGTTCGGCAGATACGTCGACGAGCCGGGTGACTTCACCTCGATGAACACCGACGGACATCTCCGCAGCGTCTTCTTCGGCAGAAGCGAGACTATGACCATCAAGGACGGCGTCCTCGACGGCGGCGAATTCGCCCATGTGTACTTCATCGACTGGGACCAGGTCAGAGCGCGTCACCGTCAGCTCAACGTGACCGTCATGGGCACGACCGAAGACGTCGGAGACCGCAAGTGGAACGGCGGAGAGACGATAAACACGCTCCACAAGTTCACCGACGAGGAAAAGGGCTACGATCTGCACTACGATCTGCAGCTGAAACGGTAAAATAGATGTAAAAAACTCGCGCAGGGAGATTCCCTGTGAGAGGCTGCGGGGGCGGGGGATCGGTCCGGAATGATCCCCCGCCCCCGTCCCCGGCGGCGACGCGCACACGGTGAATCGGCAGCCCGGTACCCTGACGGTGTTACAGCGTGCATCTGAGGCAGTAAAATGAGGATAAAACGACATGAGATTATTTTGGCTGACATTTTTGCTAATCGCGGCACTGACCGCCTGCGCTGTTATCACGTCCTGCGGCCGAACGGGCGAGGGTGAGCTTTCAGGTGCCGGGAGCATGTCCGGTACCGGGAGCGGAGACACGACCTTTGAGTCATCCGAAACGGAAGAGCCTGCGCCGCCCTCCTTCAGAACCGAAAACGGCCGCGGCTTTACCGCCGACGGCTACTCGTCGGTCGAAGGGGGCCTGTTCACACTGAAGAAGGATCTCGTCATAACCTTCGACGAACCTGTCGCTCCCGGTGGATTCAACCGGATGTCGTTCGAATACTCGTCGACAGGTCCGGTGAAAGCTACCGTGAGCTACAGGCTCGGCACCGTTACCGCGGTCGAGGTGTTTTACTTCGAGGCGGCAGGAGAGCACGCCGTCTTCAGCGGACTGATCTCGACATTCCTCGACGGGATGAAGGGCAGCGGGATAGAATCGGTAAAGATCAAGCCCCTGAAGGGAACAACTGAATTCGAGCTGCTGTCCGTCTCGGCAGAGACCGCCGACGCCCTCCCCGGAGGGGTGTACTATCTTGAGAACGACCGCTTCAGGGTGGGTATCAGGCTCTCCTGGGGCGGGGGAATTAACTGCATCGAGGACAAAAAATGTCCCGTCGCGGGGCTGTCGAATCTTATAAACGGCCACGACACAGGCAGACTTATCCAGCAGTCATACTACGGCACCGGAGGCAACGCCTCATACACTCCGGGCGAGTTCAACGGCTCGAGATGGTCCTACAACCCCGTCCAGGGAGGCGACAAGTACGGCAATTCCAGCCGTCTCATCGACTTTGAAGTGACCGGGGATTCGGTATACGTCAAGGCGCAGCCGCAGGACTGGTCGCTGAACGGAAAGATAACGCCCGCCTATATGGAAAACAGATACACTCTGTCAGGCGGACTCATCAGAGTCGACAACCGCTTCGTCGATTTCTCTGGCTGGGAGCACAGATACGCCCATCAGGAGCTTCCCGCCTTCTATACCGTCAGCTATCTCGACCGTTTTGTCTACTACGGCGGGACTGCGGGATGGAGCGGCGACACGCTCACCGTAAAGGACGGGCTGCCGTTCTGGGGAGACGCGGCATACGCGAACTCATGCAGGTTCACGATGAAAAAAGGCAACACCGAGACGTGGTGCGCCTGGGTGTCGTCGGTCGATGATTACGGTATTGGCCTGTATGTGCCGGGCATCGACCAGTTCTACGCCGGAAGGTTCGGGTACAACGGATCGAGATCGGCGTCGGACAGCGCGACGAACTACGTCGCGCCGCTCCTTACGCTGAAGCTTGTCTCCTTCAAGCCTGTCGAGTACAGCTATCTCATCGCGACCGGATCGCCCGAAGAGATCAGATCGGCTTTTTACGAAAACCGCGGCTTCGCGGACAATTCGTCACTCACGGCGATATCGCAGTCTATGAGATGAAATCCCGGAATACGGGGCTGTAAAAAAGAACCGAAAAAAAGATACCCGGAAGGCAATACTTCCGGGTGTTTTTAAGATGATTGACGGCTGCTCTTTTCAAAAAGAGCGGTTCAGCCGCGATTCTTGAGCGAATCGCGGATTTCGAGGATAGCGGCTCTGACAGCGGCGAGCTCGGCCTCCTTCTCGGCGGCGGCGGCGTCCGCGGCGGCTTTCTCCTCGGCGGCCTTCTCGGCAGCGGCCTTTTCGGCGGCTTCCTTCTCGGCCTTTTCCTTGGCCTGAGCCTTGTCCTTGAGCTTGTTGATCGAGCGGATCACGAAGAAGATGCAGAGCGCGACAATGATGAAGTCGATGATGGTCTGGATCCATGTGCCCCAGAGAATGGCGACTTCGGGAACTTCAGCCGCGGTCTCGGTAGCGGGGACGGCTTCCTTCAGGACCGTCTTCACCGAGCTGAGATCGACCCCGCCGGTGATCAGCGAAACGCAGGGATTGATGATATAGTTCACAAGTCCCGTGACTATTTTTCCGAAAGCGCCGCCGATGACAACGCCTACGGCCATATCCATCACGTTACCGCGCGAGATGAAGTCCTTGAATTCGCCGAAGAACCCCTTTTTTCCGTTTTTGGCCATAGAAATACCTCCAAAATGAAACCGGAATCAATGTCCGTATCTATATTATAAAACAGAAGGCCGCTCAAGTCAAGTGTAAAAGGCGGCGGCGCACAAAAAATATTGACAAAGCGCACCGTTAGTTATAGAATAATAGTGTTTATTATAATAAGACCGTGGAACGGTGCGAGAGGACATCAAATGAAGAGATTCAGTGAAGAAAACTACGACTTCATAGTGGTCGGAGGCGGCATGGCCGGTCTCTGCGCGGCGATATCGGCCGCGAGACACGGAGCGAAGACCGCACTCATCCACGCGAGGCCGGTGCTCGGGGGCAACGCCTCATCCGAGATCAGGATACACATATCCGGAGCCGACCAGAGCCTGCGTCAGACCGATTACGCCGAGGGCGGGCTCGTATACGAGATGATGCTCGACAACAAGGCGTGCAACGACAGTTTCTGCTATTCGATCTGGGACAGCGTGCTCTTCGAGAAGGCGAAAAAGGAGAAGAACCTGACGGTATACTTCAACACCGTCATGTACGACGCCGAACTCGCCCCCGGAACTAACCGCATAGCGTCGATAAGCTGTGTGCAGGAGACGACGGAGATGAGATACCGCTTCACCGCGCCGCTGTTCGCGGACTGCACCGGAAACGGAACGCTCGGCTATTATGTCGGTGCCGATTTCAGGCAGGGGAGCGAATCGAAGGCGCAGACCGGCGAGCCCCACGCCCCGGACGAGCCGAACAACGAGCGCATGGGCAACACCATCCTGCTCAAGGCGGTAGACACCGGACATCCGGTGAAATTCACACCTCCGTCATACGCCAAGAAGCTCGACGAGCATCAGCTCAGATACCGCGTCCACAGCAAGACCATGAAGGTCGACGCGAGTATGGCCCCCGACCCCGAGGAGTGGCTGCGTCTCTCGGCATGCAGCTGCAAGGCCGTCGACTACGGATACTGGTGGCTCGAACTCATGGGCGACGGCGACGATATAATCCCCGATTACGAAAAGATCAGGGACGACCTCTACGCCTACGCCTACGGCATCTGGGACCACATCAAGAACGGCGGCGAGCACGGAGCCGAGAACTACACGCTCCAGTGGGTCGGAGCCCTTCCCGGCATGAGGGAGTCGCGCAGGCTCATGGGCGACTACGTCCTCTCCGAGAGCGACATCCTCGACCACAGGATCTTCGACGACGCCGTCGCATACGGCGGCTGGTGCGTCGACCTGCACGCCCCGCACGGGCTGCTCGACTTTGACCTGCTTCCCTCCGACTGCCACCACTTTACCGGAATATACACGATCCCGTACCGTTCGTACTACTCGAGGAACATCGACAACCTCTTCATGGCCGGCAGAGACATATCCACCACGAAGCTCGGTCTCGCGTCGACGAGGATCCTCGGCTGCTGCGCGATCGGCGGGCAGGCCGTCGGAACCGCGGCGGCGCTCTGCCGCAAATACGGGACAGACCCCCGCGGACTCGCGCCTCACGTGCCCGAGCTCCGTCAGATCCTTATGAAGGATGACATATACTTCCCGGCGCCCTTCACCAACGACGACGAAGGCGACTTCGCCAGAAGCGCAGTGTTCACTGCGTCGTCGGTGTCATCCGGCAGCCCCGATATGCTGAACAACGGCGTGTCGCGGAAGATCGGCGACTGTCTCAACGGGTGGAAGTCGGACGGCATCGCCGATGGCGGGGAGGAACTCCTCATGAAGTTCGGAAAAGTCCGCTCAGTCTCGCAGACGCGCGTGACATTCGACTCGAACTTCGCATACCCCGTCAGGATCACGATGTCGGCGAACCGCCAGGAGCAGCAGCGCCCCGGTGTTCCCATGGAGCTCGTGAAGGATTACGACATAGTCCTCCTTCTCGACGGAAAGGAAGTCGGACGGAGCGAGGTGCGGGACAACCATCAGCGCCTCAGCGTCACCGACTTCGGCAGGAAGATCGACTGCGACAGCATAAAGTTCGTCTTCAGGAGCACGAACGGAGCTCCCGACGTGACCGTCTACGAAGTCCGGGCGTACTGATGCCAGGCATGTGACATATACCCTCACATCCCGCCGCCGCGGTTTCCGCGGCGGCGGGGCTTTTTACGGCTACCGTGTGCCCGTCGGTCGTGAGCACGACGGTCCCGTCCCTGTCGGTCCGGAGTATCCCGGCACCGACCGCCCGAAGGACGAGCAGCGTCCCGGCGTGCGGATGGCCGAACCGGTTGTTTTTCCCGCACGATATCACCGCGAATGACGGCGAGACGGCCTCGGCGAAGAGGCGCGATGTCGACGTGGCGGAGCCGTGGTGCCCGACCTTGAGGATGTCGCACCGGGGAAATCCGGTGCGCGAGCCGTCTGACAGAGGTCTGCCGCCGGCGCTGCCGTCGGGCAGGCGGTATCTTTCGAGCAGGAGCGACTCTCCAGCCGTTCCGAGGTCTCCCGTGAACAGCGCTCGGACCGTCCCGAGTGTGAGGAGCATGACGAGAGAACCCTCGTTTTCGTCTTCCGGAAGCGGAAGGAAGGGGGAGATGACGCCGACCGACATCCCGCCGAGCGAGAACGACGTCCCGGCAGTCGCTTCGCGCACATCGGCGCCGCGCGCGTGCGCCGCCTCCTTCATGAGCAGGAAGTTCGGAGCGCCGCTGTTGATGTCGGGGACGTATACGGCCCCCACGCCGAAAGACCCCAGCAGAGCGGAGGCGCCTCCGATATGGTCCTCGTCGGCATGCGAGATGAAGAGCATGTCGATCTTTTTTATTCCTTCGTTCTTCAGATATGCAACGAGTCGGTCGGCTGAATCCCGGGGCCCCGTGTCGATCACAAGGCAGCCTTCGGGGGTACGGATCAGCGCGGCGTCACCCTGGCCGACGTCGATAAAGGAGAATTCGGCGGAGCCCGCAGGGATGGCCTTCGCGCGCGACGACGGCAGATATACGAAGAAGAGGTAGTATGCGAGCGCCGCCGCGAACAGCACAGCCGCGGCCGCCCCTTTGAGATTTACCGTTTTTCCGTATGAGCTCAGTTCTGTTTCCTCCGGATTGGTTTCGGCACTATTTTAATACTTTGTTCATTATTTGTCAATAATTTATTGACAAAAACGCAAAACAGTGTTAAAATTATGTCTGTTCGGAGATGTATGCCGGCTTTTTCCGGGATAC
>CADCPG010000105.1 GCA_902803255.1 uncultured Ruminococcus sp.
CGACGGAGTTTCGTCACGGCGTCCGACGCGTTCGATACTATCTCGCGGATGAAGATGTCCTTGTCGGAGTAGAGCCACTTTTTGATGATCGGGAAGATGTGCTCGGCCTCGACCGATATCCCCCCGCGCTTTACTTCTTCGGTTTTTTCGTTTTCGTTTCTGTTTTCGCTGTTTTCGGTGTTTGCGTTTGTGTTTTCGCTCATAGTGTATGTCTCAGTCCTTCCGTTTGCGGCCGCCTTCTGCTTCATGGCCGCCGCATAGAATAATAATTATCTGATCGAATTCCTGGATGCGGCGGCGAACGCCGCGATGAGCGGCAGAGCCTCCTCCGCCGCCTCGGTGTCGGTGCGGAGCCCGGGGCTGTCGCACCATATGCAGAACATCGCTCCCGAAGGAACGGCATCGGGCTCTCCGCCGTCGGAATAGACGCGCGGGTCCCATTCAGCCGCGATATGCTCCGGGTCGCACTTCGCATAAGCGAGCGGCGGGATGCATCTGGCCTTGTCAGTCAGCACGTAGTAGCAGTAGGCGCTCGCGCAGTTGATCAGCCGGTGACCGGCCGCCGCGATCTCGCCGGGCGGAGCAAAGGCCGGCTTCGACGACCAGTACTGCACCGTGAACCCCGGGTCCGGCTGCACGTGTCCCGCTCCCCGGCTCCAGCCGGTGTCCGACGACCTCATGAACTCGTCGTTCCAGGTCCTGACCTCCCTGTACCCGAGCTTTTTCATGTCGCCGTACAGGGTGTTCATATAACCGACGAACAGGTCGTACGCGACGGCGCCTTCTCCGTACTTTTCCGCCGCGGCCTTTTTCCAGGCGTCGAGCTGCGCCCACCTCGGCACGGCCGAAGTGTCGGCGACGGCCGGAGCGAAGCCCAGCAGTTCGTCGCCGCCGATGTCGATCCCGTCGCAGCCGGCCTCCCGGAACATGCGCGCGTATGAATCCAGCACGCTTCGGATGAAAGCGACGGCCGGTTCGAAAGCTATGTTTATCCCTCTCGGGAAGTCGCGGTTGTTGGTCCCGGCGACTCTCGATATGACGCCGCCGTATTCGAAATACGAGCCGATCCCGTGGATGAGCGGGCCTGTCCCCGTCAGCGGCACGGGCACGCCGTCTCTCAGAAAAGAATATCTGTATTCTTTCGCAGCGGTGAGGCTTTCCCGGCCCGAAGTCTGTCCATCGGACTGTCCGGCGGACTGTCCGGCGCCGCTTTCGCCTTCCGCCGCGGAGCTTCCGGCGACTTCAACTGCGGACACATGATAGTCGTGTCCGCCGAACGAATACGACAACCCGCCCGGGCGGGCTGCCATTTCGCAGAATCTCTTGACGGTATAGTTGAGATGACCGGGAGAGTCGTACGAAGGGATTATCCTTATCCCCTTCCCGCGGGCGCAGTCCGCGATCATCCGCAGATCTTCGCGAGAGAGCACGCGCGGGTCGGTCGGGCATTCTCCCGTCTTTCCCTGCGTGCACAGGATACCGTCTCTCCCGGCGAGCCACGGATACGCGGGGCACT
Organism: uncultured Ruminococcus sp.; assembly: GCA_902803255.1. Lineage (GTDB taxonomy): Bacteria > Bacillota > Clostridia > Oscillospirales > CAG-272 > CAG-390. The sequence goes on from CADCPG010000105.1 coordinate 1,517, forward strand.
CGATCCCCACGCCCATATCCTCCGAGAAGTGCAGTTCCAGAAAATCGAGGCCGAGCTCCGACATCCCCGCTATGAGCAGCTCGAGCGACCGCGGGGAGAAGTACTTTCTCCCGCAGTCTATCATCACCCCGCGGTCAAAGTCTGAAGTAGACATCGGTATCCTCCGGTATCTCGCCGATATTGTTCCTCGTCGTGGCGATATAAAAAACGACGTTGACCCCGCTGTCCTCCATCGCCCGCTTCAGGTTTATCATCCTGCCGTCGAGATATGACGAAATGACAACGAGGTTCTCGTTTTCGCGGTAGAGCTCGCGGTTCGCTATGATGTGGTCGAACATCTTCTCCGCCGGTACCGAGATGGTCATATCCATCTTCGCCAGCGCGCGGAGAGCGAATATAAGGTCGCGGCGTCCCCTGTAGGGGCCGGCGGCGGCGATCTTCGAGCCGATCTCGTCGGCCGATACGGCCTCCGATCCCTCGAATCTGTCGGGAGGGTAGTTCGTGAATATCCGGACCGGCACGTCCTCGGCGGCTATACGGGACAGCACCGACGCGCAAATAATGTTGCACCGCTCTATGGCGGCAATGTCTGACGGAGTGTCGGGCCTCTGCTCGATCTCGCGCGAGTTCATGTTGAGCAGGATCGAGAACCGGTGTCTTACCGTCCTCTCCTCCCTGTTCACCATCAGTTTCCCGTGAACGGCGGTCGACTTCCAGTTGATCCGGTTCATCGGGTCGCCCTGGGCGTATTCGCGGGAACCGACGATCCGCAGCGGATCGGTCACGGGGCAGATGTTCGACACGGCGTCGCCGCAGATGTATCTCGACGACGCGAATCTGCCGTCGAGCTCCTCGGGGAGAGTGAGCACGACGACCCGGCTGCGGCGGCCGTCGTCCGGCGGGATCAGTTTCGACTCAGTACTGAATCCGAGCAGGTCTGTCGCGGTGACGACGACTCCGTTCATCCGGTATTCGCCGCGTTTGCGGCAGATTATGCGCCAGCGGCGCCTTATCTTCGAGTGGGGGCGGAGTATGAAAACCGACTTCACCGCTCTGTCGTATCTGACGCTGCGGGTGCCTCCCGCGACCGACCTTACCGGGCCGCCGGACTCACCGCCGGCCGACGCGGCGCCGGCGCTTCGCCTGAATCCGCGAGGCGCAGGCTTTTTCTTCTCTCCTGCTCCTTCTCCTGCGCCCTCCCTCTCTTCCTCTATCAGCGTGAAAAAGAGGCCGTCCGGCAGTTCGCTGTCGATCTTGATATAGGGAAGGGGTATCCTTCCGGTGTTCGATATCTCCTCGTACAGATATATGTCGTCGCCGGCGTACACCTCGTCGGATGAGAAGGCGGCCGAGTAGACCACATGGTCGAAGCAGTGTTTTTTATAAAATCTGTACTGTATGAACAGCACGGCAAATACCGCCGCCGCGGCTGCAATGAAGATCATGTTTTTCTTCTCTTCTTATCCGGTCTTGACTCTTCTTCTTGATGTACTGCCCTGTCTTCCGGTGTCATTTCCTGTCTTCTCTTTTCCGTCCACAGTCTGTCTGACGCCCCCTGCCGGGAGATCAGTCGCCGGTGGGGGCTTTTACGGAATCGAGTATGAATTCTATTATCTTCGAGTTGCTGTCGCCGACCTTC
>CADCPG010000106.1 GCA_902803255.1 uncultured Ruminococcus sp.
ATTAACAAAAACACTTGACATTTTGCTGATTATGTGATATAGTTCTAACCAGAAAAGTATCACGATCTTCTACCGACCGGGCTGACGGAGCCTCTCCGCCCCCAGCGGCTGCCCGGACGGGCGGATCATCCCGGACCTTTTGTCCGGCCGCCATACCCCGAAATACCCTCCGGAGGGAAGGAGAGGAGAAGGAAAGACATGGAAATCAAACTGTTGAAAGAGCTCAACATCGTTTTTGAAACGACCGAACTTCTGCGGAACGAGCACAGCGGGAGTTCCTGCCGGGATCTGAAAGACGCCATCATGCGCAAGTTCGAGATCGACAAGGCCGTCCTTGACAGCTGCTTCGACTCGATCATAGAGATGAGCGAATACGTGACCGCGGGGATCGATTCCGAGACCGATCCCGCTCTTATGGATTTTCTGTTCGGGCGTCATTCGATGATCCCCGGCTGTTTTGCCGATTTTATCGTCCACGACGTCTGCAGGATGCCCGGCGGCGATCCCGAAGCGCTCTTCTCCGCCCTGCGTGAGGCCCCGAAGAACGTTTTCTTCGTCAATTTCTCCGCTATGCTCACCGACGAGTTCGCGCGGGGGGGCGACGCGCCTCCGATCACTTCGTATCAGGAGCTTTTCACCTTCATCGAAGGTCTTCCGGTGCCGGAGGACGAGAAGTTCCAGCTCTGCCGCCTTTACAACAACTATGAAGAGTACCGCGGGAAGCTGGCCGACATACTGCAGGCCGCCGGAAAGCTCTTCATGGAAAAATACGACATCATACGCCACTACGCCGCGTGGTTCGTCGCCGCCGTGAACGAGCCGCTGGCCGAGGGCGGACTCGACTTCCTCAGGGAAAAGTATTCCATCGAGCCCGAGACCGACGCCTCCGCGCTCTGTCTCGCCCCGTCGGTGGCCATGTGCAACGGCACGCGTCACCTCGTGAGCTATACGACGCAGGACAGCGTCGACTACCTCTACGTCGGGGCGCTCTTTGAGCCGCTGCGCGAGATAACCGACGTCTCCACCGCCGACGAACGTCTCTGCCGCGCTCTCCGCGTGCTGGGCGACAGCCGTAAGTTCGAGATCCTGCGCCTGCTCGCCGACGGTCCGAAGTACGGCCAGCAGCTGGCGTCGCTGCTCGACATAACGACGGCCACGGTCTCGCACCACATGGCCATGCTCCTCGACGCCGGGTTCGTCGAGATCAGGCGCGAATCGAACCGTATATACTACACCATCGGCCGCAAGAAGATCCGCGGGTTCATCGAGGAACTCACCCGGAACCTGCTCGGCTGAGGCCTCCCGCGGCTGCGTCGGAAAGTCATTCGTCAAACAAACTCCGCTTTATAAAAGAAAGAGGGTACACAAATGATCTACGCAAAACTCATCTCGGCGCTCGACAAATGCTTCCCCGCCGGCAGGATCGAGGACTGCCGGACGGTCACGTCCTCATACGCCTACCGGAATTCGGTGATCTCGCTTCAGATAGCCCTGACCGCCGACTCCCAGGACCCGGTCCGCCGCTTCGCGACCTTTGAAGTCAGCGGCATCCCCGGCGACTGCGTGAACTTCCGGCTCGTCGAGTTCGTCCAGTCGCTCATGCCGGTCTACCCCGGCCGCCACGACAGCGGATATATCGACACGAGGCCCGGCCTCTACCCCGATATACTCGCGAAGCTCCAGAACGGCGGCGAGGCACCCGTCTCCGGCGGCATCCTGCGCACCGTCTGGGTCGATATAGACATGAAAAAGATCCCTGCCGGATACTTCCCGGAGGGCGCTGACGAGGCAAAGGTCGTATTCAGAGTCACGAGCGGCGAAGATTCATTCGACCTGCCCTACACTCTGCGCCTCATACCGGCCGACCTGCCCGACCACGGCATGACGGTCACCGAATGGTTCCACTGCGACTGCCTCGCCGAGTGGTACCACGTCCCCGTATTCTCCGAGGAGCACTGGCGGATCATCGAAAACTTCATGCGCACCTATGCGGACTGCGGCAACAACGCCGTCCTCACGCCGGTGTTCACGCCCCCGCTCGACACCCGCATCGGCGGCGAGCGCCCGACGGTCCAGCTCGTCGGGGTGAAGAAGGGCGGCAACGGCAGATACTACTTCGATTTCACCCTTCTGGACCGCTGGATCGAGACTGCCGACCGCTGCGGCGTGAAGAGATTCGAGATCTCCCACCTGTTCACCCAGTGGGGCGCGAAGCACGCTCCGAAGGTCGTGGCGACGCTGCCCGACGGCCGCACCGAAAAGATATTCGGCTGGGAGACCGACTCGACGGGACACGAATATGTGAAGTTCCTGCGCGCCTTCCTTAAGGCGTTTCTGGCGCATATGAAGGCGCGCGGCGACGACAAACGCTGCCTTTTCCACATTTCGGACGAACCGCACGAGGACCAGATAGAACAGTACCTGAAGGCCAAGGAGTCGGTGGCCGACCTGCTCGAGGGATACACCGTCATGGACGCCCTGTCGAACATCGCGTTCTTTGAATCGGGGGCGGTGTCGACCCCTGTCCCGTCGAGCAACCACATAGAGCCGTTCATCGCCGCCTTTGAGGAAAGAGGACTGACGGGCAGGCTGTGGACATACTACTGCTGCGGACAGTGCGTCGGAGTCAGCAACCGCCTGATCGCCATGTACGGCGCGAGGACCCGCTACATAGGACTGCAGTTCTGGAAATACCGGATCGCCGGATTCCTTCAGTGGGGGTACAACTTCTACTTCAACCAGGGCTCGCGCGACCTTATAAACCCGTACATCGAGTCGACCGGATACTGCTGGGTGCCGTCGGGCGACGCCTTCTCGGTATATCCGGCTCCCGACGGGACCGCGCTCGAGTCGATGCGCATAAACCACTTCCGCGAGGCGCTTGAGGACCTTTCGGCGCTGCGCCTGTGCGAGTCGCTCATCGGCCGGGAGAGACTGCTGGCGGAGCTCGAGGCGGTCACCGGCGAGATCGTGTTCTCAAAGTGCGAATACGACAGCGGCGCGATGGAGGGCATCCGCGCGCTGGTCGACAGACTCACCTCGGAAGCGCTCCGCGGCCGCTGAAGCCGGAAGCGCAAACGGACGGCGGATGCGGACCGCTGACGCGGTCAGCGGACGCGGAAAGCGGACGCGGAAAGCTGACGCGGAAAGCTGATGCGGAAAGCGGACGCGGAAAGCTGATGCGGAAAGCTGACGCGGAAAGCTGATGCGGAAAGCTGATGCGGAAAGCTGATGCGGAAAGCGGACAGCTGACAGCAGACAAAAAATTAAACATTGACTTTTCCGCCGATTTAAGCTATACTATTTTATCTATGTTTTTCTAACGTGCCCGCGTGCGCGGCCGCCTGAGGGCGGCCCGCGCGCGGGATCCGGCGCGCCTCGCCGGGAAAGGACATCCCCATGAACGTCCCGGAATACTTCGGATGCATGGTGTTCAACGACACCGAAATGAAAAAACGCCTCACCGAGGACGTATATCTGCGCCTGCGCAGAACGATGGACGACGGCCGCTCGCTCGACCCCGGAGTCGCCGATGAGGTGGCTTCCGCCATGAAGGAATGGGCCCTCGAGCGCGGAGCGACGCACTTCTCGCACTGGTTCCAGCCGATGACGGGCGTCACCGCCGAGAAGCACGAGAGCTTCATCACCCCCGCTCCCGGCGGAAGAGTCATCATGGAGTTCTCGGGGCGCGAGCTGATAAAGGGCGAATCCGACGCCTCGTCCTTCCCGTCCGGCGGCCTGCGGGCCACCTTCGAGGCGCGCGGCTACACCGCGTGGGACCCCACGTCGTACGCCTTCATAAAGGACAACACACTGTGCATCCCGACGGCCTTCTGCTCCTTCGGAGGCGAGGCCCTGGACAAAAAGACGCCGCTTCTGCGCTCGATCGAGGCGCTCAACCGTCAGACGATGCGGATCCTCGCGCTGTTCGGGGAGACCGGGATCACGTCGGTCAAGCCGAACGTCGGCCCCGAGCAGGAATACTTCCTGATCGACAGAGCGATGTACGAGGCGCGGCCCGACCTCATCTACACCGGGCGCACACTCTTCGGAGCCCGTCCTCCCAAGGGACAGGAGCTCGACGACCACTACTACGGCACGATAAAGCCGCGCGTCGCCGCCTTCATGAAGGAGCTCGACACCGAGCTCTGGAAGCTCGGCATCATGGCCAAGACCGAGCACAACGAGGCCGCTCCCGGCCAGTACGAGCTGGCCCAGATGTACACGACGGCCAACATAGCCACCGACCACAACCAGCTCACCATGGAGATCATGCAGCGCGTCGCGCAGAAGCACGGACTGGTCTGCCTGCTCCACGAGAAGCCCTTCGACGGCGTCGCGGGCTCGGGCAAGCACAACAACTGGTCGATCGGCGGCAACGACGGGACCAATCTCTTCTCGCCCGGCGAGACGCCGGAGGAGAACTCCCGTTTCCTGCTGTTCGTGACGGCCGTCGTGCAGGCTGCCGACGACTACCCCGACCTGCTGCGGCTCTCGGCGGCTTCGGCCGGCAACGACAGGCGGCTCGGGCGCAGCGAAGCTCCGCCTTCGATCGTCTCGGTTTTCCTGGGCGACGAACTGGGCGGGATCCTCGATTCGCTCGCCGACAACACCGAATACCGCCGCGGCGCGAAATCCGAGCCGCTGCGTCTCGGAGTGCACGTCCTTCCGAAGCTTCCGCGCGACACCTCCGACCGCAACCGGACGTCGCCGCTTGCCTTCACGGGAAACAAATTCGAATTTCGTATGCTGGGCTCGGCCGAGAGCCTCTCATGCACGAATATAATGCTCAACGTTACCGTCGCCGAATCGCTGCGGCAGTACGCCGACGAGCTCGAATCGGTCCCGAAGGACAGATTCAACGACGCCCTGCGCGCCCTCATAGGCAGGGTCTACCGCAAGCACCGCAGGGTGGTCTTCAACGGCAACGGATACGGCTCGGAGTGGATCGCCGAAGCGGTCGGAAAGCGCGGGCTCCCCGAGCTCCCGGCCACTCCCGACGCCATCCCGCGCATGACGGACAGAAAGAACCTCGAGCTCTTCGCGGTACATAAGCTCTACACCGAAGCCGAGGCGAAATCGCGCGCCGAGATCCTCCTCGACCACTATTCGAAGGTGATAAGGATCGAGGCCGTGACGATGGCGGACATGGTGGGCAAGCTGATCCTGCCGGCGATCTACCGGTACGAACGCGATCTGTCGGCGACGGTGAGCTCGAAGCAGGCGGTGATGAACAGCGCCTGCCTGCCCGAAAAGCACACCCTCTCCGAGCTCGACAGGCTGGCCGGTGAGATCTGGCGCAACACCCGGACTCTAAACTCCGAGCTTGCCGTGATAGGCGGGAAGCCGGCCGCCGGGGCCGACTCCGCGCCGGCCGCAGATACCGCCGCCGCGGTCAGGGACCGTCTCGTCACCGCGATGGACGCGCTGCGCGCGTCGGTCGACGCCGCCGAGCGGATCACCGACGAGAGCTACTGGCCGCTGCCGTCGTACGGGAGGATACTGTTCTCGGTCTGAGCGCCGGACAGCACGTTTTTGAGATGTCTGACATATTCAAGCTTTTCGAAAAGATATCGGCCGACCGCAGGGTGCAGCCGGGCGTCGAGTGGATCATAGCCGGACTCGGCAATCCCGGGCGCGAGTACGCGAAGACCCGTCACAACGCGGGCTTTCTGGCCGTCGGGACGCTCGCGGAGCGCCTCGGCGTCACCGTCGACCGGGCGAGGTTCAGGGGGCTCACCGCCAGGGCTTCGGTGGAGGGCCGTCCGGTGCTCCTGCTCTGCCCGCAGACTTATATGAATTCGTCGGGGATATCGGTACGCGAGGCGGCCGACTTCTACAAGGTCCCGCCCGAGAAGATACTCGTCCTCGTGGACGACATATACCTTCCGCCCGGCCGCGTCAGGGTGAGACGGAAGGGCTCCGACGGAGGCCACAACGGCCTTGAGAGCATAATCTACCAGCTCGGCTCCGACGCCTTCCCGCGGATCAGGATAGGAGTCGGGAACAAACCGGCGGCGTACGATCTCGCCGACTGGGTCCTGTCCGATTTCACCGACGCCGAGGTGCCTGACGTCATCAGGGCAATAGGTACCGCCTGCGACGGCATACCGCTGATCCTCGACGGAAAGATCGACGAGGCCATGCAGAGATGCAACAGCTAGGGGGCGGCCTCCTCACCGCGGCGGTACGCGCCGACCCGGAATACCGCCAGCTGCTCGAACTCCTCGCCTCCGAAGCGAAGCGGACCGCCGGAGGGGGCCGCGGAAAGATCCTCCCGGTCTCGGTGGACGGCCTGTGCGAATCGGCGTCCGACCTTCTCTGCGCCGCGCTGTGCGAGGACAGCGGTGACACCCGGGTGCTCATATTATGCCCCGAGGAGAGCGACTGCCG
>CADCPG010000107.1 GCA_902803255.1 uncultured Ruminococcus sp.
ACGGCGACGCCCCCGTCAGTCCTCTTTATGAGCTCGCGGACGAGGTTCGCCCCTATGAATCCGGCGGCTCCCGTCACGAGGACGGTCTTCCCCCGCAGATCGATGTTCGGTGCCAGCATTTCTGTATTTCTCCTTTTCCTTCCCTTCAACTGACCGGCTCGTTATTCTGCTTCGCGGCGCGCGGCGTCAGAGCTTCACGCCGTCGGCGGTGCCGCAGATGTGCGCGCTGTATCTTCCGCGCAGTTTCGGAAACTCGGCGAGGTATCCCTCCCCGACCTTCCGCAGTATGCTCTCGCGGAAGGACGGATCGATCAGCGCCATGCAGCAGCCCTTGAATCCGGCGCCCGAGAAGCGGCCGCCGTAGATGCCGTCGGTCTCTCTCATGATCTCATACAGCTTTATGAGCTCGGGCGAGCCGGTCTGCCAGTTCACGATGCTGCTCTGCCCGCTCGCGAACGACAGCCGTCCGAACTCCGCGACGTCGCCGCGGCGCCAGGCTTCGGCTCCCGCCTCGACTCTCGCGAACTCGGAGTACCAGTGCTCAGCCCTCGCCGCCCAGTTAGCGGGCAGCCTGTCCCTGTACTTCATATAGACTTCATACGGGACGTCGCGGAGATTTGTCTCCTCGAACTTTCCGTAGTCCATGCCGGCGAACGCCTTGAGCGCGTAGGCGGCGGAGCGGCATTCGTCGACCCTCATGTTGAATTTCGACGACGCCAGCGACCGCTCGAGCCCCGAGAAGAATATCGCGATCTCAAAGGGCGGCGCCGAAGGGCTGTTCGGGATGAGCTCGTACGAGTCGTCCTTCAGGTCCATATAGAGCAGGCTGTCCTTGCGGCAGAAGATCTCGCACGACTGGTCGAGCTTGCCGCAGGCGACGCCCACGTATCTGTTCTCCGCTTCCTTCGAGATGGTTATCATCTCGCGGGGCGTGAGCTTTATCCCGTTGAGGGCGGAGAGCGCCGACAGGAAGGTTATGATGACGGCCGCCGACGACGACAGCCCGCCGATCGGCAGCTCGCCGTCGATCACCGCGCACAGGCCTATGCGCAGCGGATAGCGCGAGTTCAGCGCGACGGTCGCGCCGCGAAGATGGTCTGCCCAGTCGCCCTCCTTCTCCGGGGGCGTCGACTGCACGTGCCACTGGGCGCGCTTCGGGAACTGGAGCGACCTTATCTCGACGACCCCGTTCATCTTGGGGCCGTATGCGATGTATATCCCCTTGTCGATGGCGAACCCCGTGATCTTCCCGAGCTGGTGGTCGCTGTGCGCGCCGATCGGGCAGACCCGGTAGGGAGTGAACGCGACGTCCTTCGGGGCCTTCCCGTAGGTCCTCTCAAAGGCGTCGAGCGCCCTGATCCCGGCTCCGACCGGAGTGTATCCCACCGATGTCTTCTCCTCCGACACGGTCACTCCGGCAGCAGAAGCGGCCTCGCGCGTCCGGCCGTCGGGAGGGAGCGGGGCGCCCTCGGGTATCTCCCACTTCTTCCCCGTTTTCCTCGCTCCGGCGACCCTGCCGTCGCGGCAGAGCATCGTCACGCGGCGCTCGGATACCTTCCATTTTTCCGCTGTCTGTCCGACATCAAGATATTTCATGACAAAAACCGTCCCAAACAAAAAATAACGTGACTATTATACACGTTATTTTTGTTTTTGTCAATATATAATTTGATATATCTGCCGCTCACGAATCGCGGAGAACCGTGGCCGCCGGCGTTTTACAGCGCCGAGCGGAGCAGTTCGAGAGGCGACTTTATAACCTTCGAGACGGCTTTGACCTCTTCCATGCCGTTCTCGACGCAGTATCCCTCGAATTCGGGATCGTTTATCATCGCCAGGTCGTTGAGAGCGTCGCCGGTCGTGTAGACCTTCTCGGGGGTGATCCCCGCGATCCGGATGTATCTGCGGATGCCCTCGGCCTTGTCGGTGTCCGACGCCACGAAGTCGTTGACGTACGGTCCCGACGACAGCCCGTGCAGCCGCCCTTCAGTCGCCTTCTCGACGGCCTCTCTGGCCGCGACGCGCGTATCGCTGCTGTCGAAGACAACACAGATCTCCGAGACGTGCCGCATCACGGTCATGCCGAGAGCGACGCCCTCTCCGCCCGGCAGGGCGGCAATGTCCTCCGGCGGCGCGGCCATCATCAGGTAGCCGTCGGTGTTCGACAGACGGCTGACGCTGCATCCGAATCCGGCCGAGACATTGAGCGCGGTGACGGCGTCGCGTCCGTCGACCCATGTCGACATGAGCACCTTCCCGTCGCCCGAGCAGACCGTCGAGCCGTTGTCGGCGATGAGGAAATCGACGGGCAGGCGCACCCTGTGCAGCTCGGAGAGCATGCTGGCGACGGGCCGGCCGGTCACGATGCCGAACAGGTTCCCCGCCCGCCTCCAGGCGGCCAGGGCCTCCAGCAGCCCGGGCGTCACGCCGCCGTGCGAGACCGTCCCGTCATAGTCTGTTGCGTAAAGCTTCATCTGTCGTCGCGCGGCCCCGCGGGGGGCCGCGCCCTTCCTTTCCGTTATCGCCGTCAGAAGAGATCCGACACCGCCGAATCCTTCGTCAGCCACTGTTTCCTGACTTCCTCGTATACCTCGTCGGGCACGCGCGGGCCGGGATATGTGGTCCTCGGCACGACGCTGTCGCCCGCGACCTCCCTGTGGGTGCAGATGTTGTCGTTCCTGAATCTGTCCCTGTCGGCCTTCAGTCTGAAGTTCGGGATCTCCTTCGGCGCGTTGCCGTCGAGGACCGACCTCCACGCCATGATGCCGCACAGGCCCATGTCGCAGGCGGTGTAGACGTCGATGCACCAGTCGCCGTCGGGCCTCCCCAGTATCTTCTCGATGAAGCAGTGCGTCGTGTAGAAGTCGGATCCGCCGTGTCCGGTCGATTTCGACGGTATATCCTTGCCTATATCGTTGACAGGGCTGTATTTCGACCACTCGCCCCTGCACAGTTTTTCGCCCTCGAGGTACATGTTGAAATCCGCCTCGCCGTAGCGCTTCGACTCCATCATGCCGCCCGTTCCGTAGACCTGGTAGTTGACGCTGCCCGGCTCCATCTTGAGGCCTCCGTGGATGCTCTTGACGACGGCTCCGTTCTCGAGCGTGATCATCTCGATGGCGGCCTTGGGCGTCATGCCGATGCGCATCTGCTTTTCGGACCGGTTGGGATTCGTCTCAAATCCCACCACCTTCACCGGGCGCAGGCCGGATATCGTGATCAGCGGGCCGCACGAATGCGTGCAGTAGAAGTTCGGGAACATGCTGTTGCGCCAGTGATCCCGCTCGCCGTATGTGATGCCGGGCCAGATCGACGAACAGTCGTGGATATACTCGCCCTCGGCGTACTGGATCTCGCCTATCGCGCCCTCCCTGTATCTCTTCCACATCTCGAAGGGCGCCTTCATGTAGCAGTAGTTCTCGGCGTACGAGTAGATGAGTCCGGTCTTCTCGACCGTCTCGACGAGCTTCACGAGCTGCGCCGGCGTCTCGCCGGGCAGCACCTCAGACATGATGTGCTTGCCGGCCTCGAGACAGCGGACTCCGAAGACCGCGTGCTCGTGCGCGTAGTTCGCGAGCACGACGGCGTCCATGTCGTGC
>CADCPG010000108.1 GCA_902803255.1 uncultured Ruminococcus sp.
ACGGTTCCGAGGGGATCGGACTTGAATCCGGCGAGGAGGTTCTTGCTCCCGGTTATCTTTTTTACGAGTTCTTCGACTTTTGCTTTGATTTCGGCTGCCGTCATGGTGTTGTTCCTTTCTTTTCTCAGCGCCGGCGCAAGAGCGCCGTCAGCGGTGTGTTTATCGGTGTTTCCGCCTTCCGGGAGGGTCGTCCCGTATAGCATTGTTTGCTTTCTGAAGTTCACTGTCCGTCTTGTGTTAGTGCGGACTGCCGCTCAAGCGGCGCGGGCGACGGGGAGGGGCGCTAGGAGAGTCCCACCGCGTCGTTCACCGGGATCGAGAAGGCGATCCCCTGTCCCCGCGTATCGAGACCGACGGATCTGTACAGCGCGTGCAGGACGCTGTCCTTGATCTCCGACGGCACCAGCATTATCACTATCTCTTTTTCGGGCTGGACGGTGATGTGGAAGAATTCTTCGGCTTCCTTCGCGGCTGTGCCGTGCCCGCGTATGACCGTTCCGCCCCTGACTCCGGCGTCTCTCGCGGCGAGCATCACGTCGGCCGCGCAGCCGGAGTTCACTATGCACATTATCATTTCGTAGCTCATTGCAGCCATATCTCAGTCCTCCGTTCCGGACGTTCCGCGCCCTCCGCTCCCCGGCCTTCCGTTGCTGAGAAATCCGAAGAGCGCGACTCCGATTATGCTCGACAAAGGCAGGGTGAATGCGATGCCTTTGCCTTCGCGTACCCGCCTGAACCTCTTTCCGATCTCCGAGAGGATGTCGGGCGACTGATCCTCGCGGATCACGCTGAATATGACGGCCCTGTCGTTGTCCTCGATGCCGAGCAGCGTCGCGATGTCGCTGCCGGCGGTCCCGGCGGTCCCGAAGGCGGGGACCGAGATCTGCATGTTCGACTCGTAGGTGCGTATGAGGTCGAGATAGGAATCCGCCTTGTGCCTTCCGACGATCGTCACGAGGACTTCGAGACGTCCCGACCGGAGCACGTTTTTCTGTTCCGCCGCCGTCTCTTTTTCTTTATTCTTCATTTTCTTTTTTACGCTGCCCGAAATAGATTATCTGCTCGTCGTCGGAACCGAGTATGCGGCGCATGACGATCCGCCGGCGCACCGCGGCCGATACGACAGACCGGAAGCCGAGAGTCTGCACCGTGATGAGCGGCGTCATGGCGACGACTGCCACCGTGCCGAAGGCGCAGCGCAGGACCTCGCTCTCGCCGCGCAGCGCGGCGCACAGACCGACGGCGACGGGCAGTATGAAGCTCGAAGTCAGAGGTCCGCTCGCGACTCCGCCCGAATCGAAGGCTATCGCGCTGTAGATCCCCGGCACGAAGAACGAAAGGGCAAAAGAGAGGATATATCCGGGGATGAGGTACCAGAGTACCGAGAAACCGTATATGATACGGATGAACGAGAGGGCTATCGAGATGCCCACGCCGGCGGCAAGACCTATCCTTACCGCTCGCCGCGAGACGAGCCCTCCCGTGACGTCCTCGACCTGTTTCGTCAGGACGTGCACCGCCGGTTCGGCGAGCACCGTCATGGCGCCGAGCATCACGCCGGTCGCCGCGATCGCAGGGCGGGGAAGCCCCGCCAGCAGGCCGCCTATCTTAAAGCCCACGGGCATATATCCGACGTTCACGGCAGTGAGGAAGACGGCGAGGCCGACAAAGGTGTAGACTATCCCTATGCCCATGCGGAGCAGTTCCGCACGGTGGAGCCTCAGAACAGTTAGCTGCAGCGCCGTGAAGAAGGCGATTATGAGGCCTATCGACACGAGGAGATCGAGCGATACCGAACCGAGTTCCGAGAAGAATGTCCCCGGGCCTTCGGCGACCGAGTACGGGGGCAGGGAATACGCCGGCGAGCCGTCGGAGAATATGAAGAGCGCGGCGAGCGCGAAGAGCGGACCGACCGAGCACAGCGAGATCAGTCCGAAGCTGTTGTCGCGCCGGCTGTCGCCGCCGGCGGCGGACGCGATGCCGACGCCCAGCGCCATAATGAAGGGAACGCTGACCGGGCCGGTCGTGACTCCTCCCGAATCGAACACGAGAGGCAGAAGCGTCGATCTTCCGTTCTCCGCTAGCACCGCGCAGAATGAGAAGACCGCCATGTAGAAGAAGAGCAGCAGTCGAATGAGGTTCTGTCTGCCGGTTATAACGTTGGCGCCGACGGTGAGGCAGAAAGCCACGCCGGCACCGACTGCGAACACGAGGGCCCTGCCGTTTATGACCGACGATGCCTGCGACGCGAGCACCGACAGATCCGGTTCGGCCACCGTTATGAGCAGGCCGAGCACGAAGCAGGCTCCGAAAAGGAGCGTGACCTTTCCGGTCTTTGTAAGACCGGATCCGACGCGCTCGCCCATCGGCATCATCGACATGTCGGCTCCGAGGTTGAAGACGGCGATGCCGATGATCATGAGCAGCGTGCACACGCAGAAGATCACCGCTGTACGGGCGTCGATGCCGGCGCCCGGGACGAGCGAGACCGCAAGTACGGCGGCCGAGACCGGCAGCACCGAGAATACGGCCTCGCGCGTCTTTTTCAGAAGCGATATCAGTATCGTTTTATCCATGTAAGAAAACCGTTGTCTCCGGCCCTCGGGCGTCGGAGCCTCCGGCGGGCGGGGTCAGGCCGTTCTCATTCGAACGCGCCGTTAATGTCTTTCAGATTGGCCGGCCATATGCGCTTCGCGTTGCTGGCGGCGACGGTCGACCAGTTCGAGCCTTCCTTTACCGAGTTCTCGAACATGGTGTAGGGGTTGCCGAGGTTGGACGAGAAGATGCGGCCGAGGTCGAATACGACGCTCGAGCGGATGATGTCGAACATCTCGGAGGATGTGGCGTCATCGGTGTAGCGGTATTTGAGGGTGATCTCGTAAAGGGCGGGCGAGACGTTGCGGTAGGTCTCGGAGGCGTAGCACTCCATGACGGCGGTCGACATGTCCACGTCGGGGGCGTCGCTCGGGATGCAGTAGATCGAGAACGGGTTGCCGATGCAGGTGTAGAAAGCGTCCTGGTCTTCGTTGAACATCGGGTTGGGCACGACGCCGAACGAGATCTCGTTGTTCTTGAAGGTGGCGCTGTTGCGGCAGCGGTCGTTCCAGAAGAGGCTCCTGTCGCTTCCGAAGTACTGGTGCACCTTGTCGTTGACCGTGATCAGATAAGCCTTGTCGTTCGAGTGGAAGAAGTCGGAGATCTTCTTTGCGATGTCGCCGGCCTTCTCGCCGTAGAATTCCTCGTTGATGGCGAGCTCGTCGCCCGAGGCGTCGATGCAGGTGATGCCGGAACCGATGAGGAAGGGATCAAGGTGGAGGGTATAGGCGTACTGTCCGTAGGTGTCGCCGAGGGTGGGAGTCCCGGAGTTGTCGGTATCCTCGTATATGCCCTGACACATCTCGAACATTTTGTCGATAGTCCACTTGCCGTTCTTGACGAGGTCGTAGGGGCTCTCGAGATTGCGGTTGTCGATCATCTGCTTGTTGAAGAAGGTCACGTACATCATGTAGATGACGTTGGCGGAGATATCGCCCGACGCGAAGAAGAGCTTGCCGTGGATCGTCGCGTCGTTGATCAGCGAGGCGGGCCACCAGGGCTTGTCGAGATCGGGATAATCGTGTCC
>CADCPG010000109.1 GCA_902803255.1 uncultured Ruminococcus sp.
CCGTTGACCATGCCGCGCCGCAGAACGACCGTCTTCTTCGTGCCCATGCATTCCAGGTCGTAGTCTCCAAAGAATCCGAGGAATTTCGCCTTCCCTTCGCCGTCGGCCTCGACGGTCACATCGGTGGTCCACTCATTGTGGAAGAGATCGAAAATCGCTTCGTAAGCCGGTTTGGGGTTCAGTCCGAAATCCAGAAGGCCTCCGCGGTAGCGGTTCTCCCCGGCCGTCATATCGCCTCTCGGCGCCCAGGCGGCGTATCCGTCGGGCAGGTTCCAGTAGATAGCCGCCTCAACCGACGGATGGCTGAACCATATCCGGTAAAGCCGCCTGACTATCTCCGCCTGGATATCGTAATCCTCCGCGGTCTCATTGAAAGCGGGTATCGTTATCTCGGTGATCTGGATCGGTCTGCCGAGCTTTCCGTAGCAGTCTAGCACCCGGTAGATCTGGCGCGGGTCGTAAAGAGACGACGAGTAGCTTGCCTCCGTTTCCACCGGCCTGAAGGCGTGGAACTGGAAGCCTATCGCGTCGATCCTGCGACCGCTGTCGAGGTTCCTTTTTATCAGCTGGTAGTATGCGCTGCGGTCGTAGGCGAAATTGATCCGGGGCTCCCATACGTGCGACGCCTCATTGATTATCAGCTCATTGTACGGAAAATACTTTTCCGCCGTCGCGAAACTCTCTCCGACGATGTCGCAGTTTTCATAGTAAGGAGTCTTCTCGCGTCCGGGTCTCGTGCAGAGGGTCTCGTTGACCACCTCCCAGGCGGGGATGCGGTCTGAATACCTTTCCGCCAGCTCCCGGTATCTGCGGTCCGTGCGCCGGCGCAGAGCCGGGATATCGTATTCGTCGAGCCAGTCCGGATCGAAATTCACGTAGGTCAGGCAGTGGGCTTTGGGGACGATACCGTGCTTTTCGCAAAAATCGAGGCACAGATCGGGCGCCGGACGGCGGTAAACCTTCGGACTGCCGGCGGAAAATCTCGGCTTTCCGTCCTCAGGTTCGAGATCACGCCAGTATATCGGGACTGTCGCTCCGTTGAAACAGCGGGAGAAATACTTCTCGTACGCCCCGTTTTTCTCGTCGCTTTCCATCTCTCCCAGCATGAAGATATTCGCTCCGTGGATAAATGCGTGGCGTGACAGTTTCAGTCTGATCTTTGCGCCGGGAACGGGATTCCCGTCTCCGTCTTTTACGGTAACGTATCCCCATCCCTTTCTGTACAGTTCCACGCCGAGCTGCGTCCTTCTCTCGGTCTCCTCCTCGTACCTGATGAAATTCTTCATCACGTCGTCGCGCCTTGACATATCTTAATCTCCTTTACACATATCCGGTGACGCCCGTCTTTCGGTGCGCCACCGGATATTATAGTATCATATAACAGCGGGTTTTGTCAAGAGTTTACCGTCATGACCACCTTGCCGACGTTTTCGCCGCGGTAAAGGATGTTCTGCGCCTCCTCAGCCTGTTCGATCGGGAGCACGCGGTAAACGGTGGGACGGACCTCTCCCGACGTGACCTTCGGCCAGACGTCCCGCACCAGAGAGGCGAGTATCCGCGCCTTGACCTCGGGCGTGCGCGAGCGAAGCGTGCTGCCTATTATACGCACGTTACGCACGTAAACATTCCGCAGATCGACTTCGGTCATATCCCCGGCGAGGGTGGCTATCATGATCCATCTTCCGCCCCGCTGCATATAGGGAAGGCACTCGCCCATCATCCTGCCGCCCAGGCAGTCGATAGCGAGATCGACCGGATGTCCATCCTCCAGTTCCTTTTTCAGCACGTCGGCGACGCGCTCCTTAGACTGATCTATGATCACATCCGCGTGCAGATGGCCTATCGACTTTGCGATCTGCTCCGACAGCACCGACGTGATGACTCTCGCTCCGAACGCCTTCGCCATCGGTATCACCACGCTGGCAAGTCCGCTGGCTCCCGCGTGCATGAGGAAGGTGTTTCCCGGCTTCAGTCCGCCCTCGATAAAAAGATTGAGATACGCCGTGGCAAAAGCCTCCGGCACCGCCGCCGCTTCGACCAGGGACAGTCCTTCGGGCACCGACATCATCATATCGTAACGCACTGCGGCGTATTCGGCGTATCCTCCGCCGCCCAGAAGGGCGCATACTCTGTCTCCCGGCTTCCATCCGGATCTTTCCCGGGCTTCGGCCCCCACCGAAACGATCTCACCTGCTATCTCGAGTCCCATCCATTCGGGGCAGCCCGGAGGGGGCGGGTAGTTCCCCTCCCTCTGCATCAGGTCGGCGCGGTTGAGAGCCGCCGCCCTGATCTTCACAAGACATTCGTCAGGTTTGATCACCGGGTCCGCCACGTCGCTCCAGACAAGGCGGTTGTCCTTAGTTACAAGTATCGCTTTCATTTTTTCATTCACCTCATTTTACCGGTGTCTCGGCGCCGAGTAATCAGCAGCTTTTATGACACCGTCGGAAGTCAGCAGATCGTAGAACCACTTTCCGCATGTCGTCAGGTCCTCCCTGTCCCAGGCGTTCGAAGGCTCGATGCCGGGAAGGAACAGTATCCACTGTGAAAGAGGAGCGGTCGCCGACGAGTAATTGTACCTGAAATAACAGAATCCCAGATCGTTTTCAAGATAAAAGTTTACGAATTTTGCCGTTTCGGAGAGGTCGAAGAGAGTCTCGTCCCTGCCGTCGGTGAGGTTCGCCTTGATCGGGCTCATCTCTGTCGTGATGACGGTGAGCCCGGCTTCGACCGCGTCCCGCAGCTTCCAGCCGTATGACGTGACGCCCTTCTCGTCCCAGGGGTAGTTGTACGGGTAGCAGTGAAAGGTGTAGGCCAGGTTCCAGGCGTACCTGTTGTCGATCGGATCGTCGATCGGGTCGTCGCCGGGAGTCGCGGAAGACGAATAAGCCGACAGCGCGGTCGCGCTCAGGTTCGGCGCGCAGATGATAATATTGCGCGAACCGGTGTCCCTGATAAGCGCGATGATCTTTTCCTCATACCGCTTAACGCTGTGCTCTTCGCCGTTTGAGCCCCCCCAGGTGTCGTTCGGCTCGTTGCAGATCTCGAAAAGGACCCGCGGGTTCTGTCCGTATCTTTCCGCCATGATCCCGAAGAATTCGGAAGCCGGATCGAACGTCGCGTTCGGATTCTCGTTCAGGACGCCCCAGTCGATTATTACGTACATTCCGAGAGACGAGGCGTTCTTGACGGCAGTGTCGACCAGTTCCAGCAGCTTCGACTTTTCGGCGTCTCCCGACGCTTTGCCGGCTGTCGTGATATATCCGAGTCCGCTGGTGTTCGCTGTGAGCTGCACGGTCAGACGAAGGCAGTTGACTCCAGCGCCCGCCAGCCGCTTAAGAGAGACGACCGATACGAGATTCGGGAAAGTGACGTAGCCGGGGTTTACCGACACGACTCCGCGGAGAACGATCAGGTTGCCGGCGGCGTCGTAGAGACGGCCGTTCGCCGTTGTCAGCGCGGCAGTTGCGTCGGCCGAGGGACGGTATCCCTTTACTGTCATCACCGCCGATGTGCCGCTCTGAAGCAGACTGTAGCCGTCGGCGGGCTTTTCAGCCCTGAACGTATATTCGCCTCCGGCGTCGAGCCCGGTTATTTTTGCCGTCCAGTTTCCCTCTCCGCGGGAGAGAGTCCCGCAAGGCGGAGCGGCGCCGTCCCAGACGGCGTCGTTTGCCGTGATCTTAACGTAATATGTCCCCGGGGCGCCCGTGCCGGCCGTCAGGACTCCCCGGACCGAGTCGGGTCTTTTTCCCGCCTCGTCGCCGCAGTCGCGCCACACGACGTTCAGGGCGGCGGACGCCGTCGTGCAGACGGGAGACGACGTGTCGCTCGGATAAAAACCGGCAGTCCGGCGCCAGTATGCGACAAGGAGCAGATCCGACGTCACGGAACTTGAAAAATCGTATTTTTCGCCGGACGGCGTATACCATCCTTCAAATTCGTACCCTTCGCGCCGCGGATCGATCCGCGGGACCTTTTTCCCCTCTTCGACGCTTCGGGGTGCGATATAGCTTCCGCCGGACGTTGCAAAAGTAATTCTGTACATCTTTTTTTCGGGTGCCGGATCGCCGCCGGTATCCGCTGCCGTCGCCGCTTCGGTGCCGGACGTCGTACCGTCCGGCAAATCAGCGGGTGAACAGGACGCGCATGAAAGCGCCAGAGCCAGCGCGGCGGCCGTCAGGATCACCGGCAGTACCGTTTTGTGCCTCATCGTCGCTCAGCCGGGGAAATCCACTTCGTCTCCGGCTCCCTTATCGGTGACCGTGAACGGAGTTTCGGGGGTCGTCGGGATCCCGGGCGTGCCCTGGGAAGAGGTCTCGGGAGTCGTGGTGTCCTCGGGGACGCGGGAGGTATCGACCGTCTCGCTCTTCGTGATGACGAGCTTATAGGTATTCGTCTGTTCCCCGAGCGTCAGCCGGATCCAGAACCTGTTCTCGCCGGTCTCGAGTGTCACGGCAGTCGATCCGACTGGTTCGGTGCATCCCTCGTCGCGGAATATCGCCCAGGTGGCTCCGGCCGTTACTCTGATCTTACCGTCGACCTCGAAGGTCTCGCCGCTTTCATCGGAGACCGTGAGCGTGCGGTCGTCCTTCGTGATCCCGGCGACCGCCAGGATCTCAGGTACGGGGTCAGTCTCCGGAACCGGAGCCGTCGTATTCGACGGAGGCGGCGTCGTCTCGCTTCCGCTGCCCGGACCGCATCCGGTAAACGTCAGCGCAAGCAGCAGAGCGGCGGCAAGAGCCGTAATCATTCTTTTTTTCATCATTATCACCTCATCCTCTCAGCGGCAGTCGCAGAAGCAGGCAGCATAGCCGTTGATGAACACCGCCACAGAAGTCCGGCCGTACGCCGGGGACGACGGACCGGTACCGGTAAACGGCGTCGCGACGAAGATCGCGCATCCCTCCTCGGGAATCCCCCTGAATGAAAGGGCGAAAAGGTGTCCCGCCCCGAGCGACGTCGCGGTCATCGTTGCCGCGCCCCCGCGCTCCTCGAGGACCCCGAATATCTGCGTGCAGTACATATTGCCGAGATCCAGTCTGCCGCCGGAAGTCATGACGCTGATATTGAACCCGGCGTATTTCGCCTGGCCGATGTCCCTGACGGCGGCAACGAGTCTCGCTCCGCGTTTTCCGTCCGCCGTGTACTCCTGAGCCGCGGCGGTATAGACCGACTGGGTACCGGATACCTCGGTCAGAGGTTTGAACATCGCGGCGAGTGCCGCGGCGTCGGCGTCGGTCCCGAGCAGCGCGTACGGAGCAGGTTCAGCGCCGTCGTATCCCGCCGAGACGTCGTATTTTGATTCGCCCGGGGCGGACGCCACCGGAGCAAGGTCGCTCTGGGTATAGCAGTCGGCGAAAAGAGCCGTCGAGGGATCCACCTGAGCGGTACCGCCCTGGTCCTTCTTCTCGAGATAGCAGAGGCCGGCGGATTTCCCGGCGGTATCGCAGGTGACGGTTCCAAGGAAAAACGTGTTTCTGAACTCACAGTTGCCGCATAGACGGCCGACAATACCGCCGCAGTCGGTGGCCGCGGTTATATCGGCGTCGCAGACGCAGTTCGTGATCACGGCAGTCTTCTTGTTTCTCACAAGTCCGATCAGTCCGCCGACGGCGTCCTTACCGCGGATCGCACCGGTGAAGGAGCAGTTTTTATATTCGTTTTTCCCCGAGGCGCTGGCCGCGCAGCCCACAAGAGCTCCGAGGTATGAACTTTCGGCTATGTCCCCCAGAAGATAGCTGTTGGTCACGACGATTCCCGACATGATGTTGTCGCCCCATGACTGGGAGGCTACTATACCGGCCCACGACGGGTTCGGTTCGCCGTCCTTGTAAAGCTCGATATAGCAGTCCGACAGCTTCAGGTCGCGGATAGTGGAGTTTTTGATCACTCCGAACAATCCCATATTCTGTGCGTTGCTTTTGATGTAGATGCCTGAGATCGTGTGTCCCTGGCCGTCGAAAACGCCCTGGAAAGGGTTCGACGTGCCCGGACCGATGGGGTTCCACCCGGTCAGCCGTGTCCCCGGCGCGGGAGTGAATCCGAACGCGTCGGCCTCGCCATCGTTCCAGACGATGTCGGCTCCGAGCCTTACCGTCTTGCCGGCAAAGCTGTTGTTCTTCGCGAGTTCGGCAAAGAAGGCGAGTTCTCCCTTTGTAGAGATCGTGTATTCCGGAGCCGCAGCGTCGTACCACTGTTTGTCGGCGTCTGTGATCTCGTACTCGACCGTTTCGGCATCGGCGGAAAATGCGCCGAGCGGGCAGGCTAGCAGGATCAGCACGGCAGCCGTCAGGGCGGCGGCCGTTCTCAGCAAAACGGGTCTTTTCATTATTTTTCCGGTCTCCTTCCGTCAAAAGATCATATACTTACCGGCGTCTTCCAGTCGTTTCCGGCGCCGCAGCAGTACATTATTATCCTGTGAAGATTCAGCTCGTATTCGAAGGAATACGGGTTTTCCTTTTCTCCTCTTACCATCGCCGCGAAATCATACAGCAGGTCGTCATACCTCGCGGTACCTGAAAGGTCCTTCGGAAAATCCAGCTGACGTCTGCAGTCGCGATAGGTCCTGGAATCGCGCTTCAGCGTCAGGTATGCCTTCATCGGACATTCCAGAGGCATGATCTCGTAGGTCCCCTCGCTTCCGCATACGACGAGCTGGCGTCTGCCGTAACCGTTGACCTCGGTCGACGCCGCCTCTACTATCGACACCCCGTGCGGATACTCGAAGGCAGCGAGAGCAAAGTCCTGACAGTCCACTCCGTCGAACCCGGTACGCTTGATATAAGCGTGTATATCGTCCGGCATACCCATGATATTGCAGACAAGATCCGCCATATGGCATCCCAGATAAAACATGATCCCGCCGGGAAGTCTGCTTATCCACCTGCGCTTTTCGGGATCGTGACAGGTGTTCATCACGGCGCAGACCTGATATATCTCTCCCAGTTCGCCGGAGGCTATCCTGCGCTTGCAGTCAAGGAAAGCGGGATTGTAACGGTACATATAAGCGGTCTGCAGACGCGCGCCGGTCCTGCGGCACGTCCTTAGCAGCGCGGCAAATTCGTCCACGCTGCCGCCCGCCGGTTTGTCCATGTGGATGTGTATCCCGTTCTCCGCCCAGAATACAGAGTCGCGGACGAGATCGAGGTCGTAACTCTCCACCAGAACGGCGTCGACGCCCTCCTCGAGCAGCTGTTCGCGGGTCATGAATCTCACCGAAGAATACGGTTCCCTGCCGCGCAGTTCCGCCTCGCGTTCGGGGCTTTCGGCAACGCAGCCGACCACCTCGAACAGTTCCGGGTGCGAGAGAGCGCATCCGAGCTTTGCGGCGCTGTGGTCGTGCCCCGTCATATAATGACCGAGTCTTATCCTTTTTCCGTTCATTTCAACAGGTCCCAGTCGAACAGCACCCCCGACGGGAAGTTCGGGTCGGCGGCGAGCCTGCCGAAAACTTCGGGACACTCCTCAGGAGAGTGTTTCTCCGACACGAGCGACTTCATATCTATCCTGCCGAGCGACTGCAGACGCATCTGGGCGCCGAGATCGTCCCGGTAGGTCCAGCATCCGGGATAGGAATCGTGGACCGGACGCGCGAAATTGTGAGCGCCTATGAGCTGAACTCCGGGGAAATGAACGTCATGGTAGAGATCCATAACGTCCGGCGTCCTGGTGCATCCGAGAAGGGCGACCCTTCCCATCGGCGCACAGCAGCGCAGAGCGCTGTTGAGGGCTTTGTAGCTGCCGGTCGCCTCTATGGTGACGTCGACGCCTTTTCCGCCCGTGAGCGCCTTCATACGCGCCTCGTAGTCGCCTTCAAGGGGGTCGACGACGAAATCGGCGCCGTACTTCCTGGCTTTTTCCCGGCAGTCCGGATTGAGATCGACGCCTATGACCGGCGTCGCTCCCGCGGCCCTGGCGAACTGGACCGCGAGTATCCCCAGTATGCCGAGTCCGACGACCGACACGCTCTCGCCGAGCTCAAGACGCGTCTTCCTTATAGCGTTCTCGGGGAAGCAGCCGATGACCATGAGCGCGGCTTCCTCGTCCGTCAGCGACTCCGGTGTGATCGGAACGGCTTTTTCCTCCGGTATCACGTTGTATTCGCAGTGTTTGCCGAAATATATGATCACCCTCTGTCCCGGCCGCACTTCCCTGACCGCGCTTCCCGTTTCGACGACAGTTCCTACGCCGCAGTATCCGACCTTCCGCGGAAAGTTGCCGTTGCAGAGCCTCCGCACTCCGGATATGTTGACCTCACCGACGAGGTTCGCCCTCTCGGTACCGCTGCTGATGGCGGTGTATTTCGTTTTTACTCTCACCTCTCCGGGCTTCAGCTCGTCCGGGATATCGTATTCGAGAAGCTCGGCTTTGCCCGGCGCGGTGAAAACGATCTGTCTGTTTTTCATTCCTCATTCCTCGTATTCCTGCATATAGCTTTCAAGAGTCTTGCGCAGCTGGCTGACCTTGCCTTTCCATACCGAGACCGGCTGGGAGTAGAAACCGCTGTCGGCGGTGTTCGCCAGCGTCATTGCAGTAAGTCCGATACCGTTCCCGACGGTGCCGAACAGCTCGTTTGAAGTCATCCTGAGCCTGGCACGTATAAGATCGAGCATCTCAACGTTCTTGTCGACGTTGTTGTACTGGAATTTCAGGGAAACGTCGTAATACTCGGGTATGATCGTCTCGCGCCCGTACCATCCCAGAAACTCCGCGACTTTGCCGGACAGATCGTCCGACTTTACATTGGCGGGGAAGAATACCGCGTCGAACGCCGACATGTTCGCGCTTATATAATCGCTCTGATTGAAATCGAACATCGGCATGGGGAGCATCGCGTACTGACTCTCCATTTCGGTGAGTTTCTGAGCCGTATACACGAGGAACGTCAGGAACAGGCACCTGTTGTCCGCGAAGGGCTTGATGCCGCCGTTGTCCCCGAGTATAGAACCGAAATAGAAAACGTTGTTCTGCCGGCTCGCCCTGTAAAGCTTGTCGATAAACGTCAGGGCTTTGTCGTCGAGAGCCTCGACCCAGTTGTAGTTTCCGGCATCGTCCTTCGAAATAAGGTTCACGTCCGCGCAGCTCCACATGACCCGCGAGCCGATCCCGACGTTCGCCCAGCCGAAAATGTCCTTGTCGGGAGATATGGCGAGATCGCCGTCCTCGTCGTGAGCCACCGCTTTGGTGAGTTCGAGGAATTTGTCGACCGTCCACTCGCGGTCCTTGACGAGTTTGTAGTAATCAACGCCGAGACGGTACGTCTCGCTGACTTCGAGATTGGCGAAAACGCAGCCCATATAACCGTACGTGCTCCTGTTTATGTCGCCGACAAGACAGATCAGCTTCCCCGCGACCGACGCGTCCTCGGCGATCTGACTGACCCACCATTCATGAGAAAGGTCGACCGACTCCATCTCGTTAACGTTGAGGTATATGCCCACGAGGCCTCCCATGATGCCGGTGTTAAGTCCCATATTTACAAGATCGAATGAGGATTCCGAATTCGATGCTACATCGTTGTAGATCATATCCGGCATCTTGCTGTTCCACTGCCCCGGCTCGAGGCGGAACTCAAATTTTATACCGAGATACTCTTCAGCGGCGAGAAGACGCGCGTACGTTGCGTCGTTGAGGCGGTTGCCGTTGGTCGTCTCGGCGTAAAGATCCTCCGGGAGATCCGACGCGTTGTTCTGAAGGATGACGAACTTGCTGCCGCCGTTGTCCTCAGACGCGAATCCGAGCATCTGCTCATTGGTTTTTACGCCCGTCCCGCCGGAGCCGTTCACATCGTCGGTGACGGCGTACGGTGTAGTCACGTCTTCTTTTCCGTTACCGGCACATCCGGAAAGGAAAAGCAGTCCGGACAGCATTGACAGGGCAAGTATGAATGACAGTTTGGATTTCATATCTCAGCGATCCTTTCGTTAGGCTTTAACTGTGCGATTATATTATAAACTCTTGATTTTCAGCGGAAAATGTGATATACTGTTTTAAAAGGCAACTATTCTGCTGTTGTACGTCCTTGAACGACATTCTTGAGGTATTCTATGGAAACATTTATGAAAACGCGCAAGCGCCTTGCCGCCGGTTCCCTGATGGCGGTCCGTTCCGAATACGAAAGCGAACACTGCTTTGAACCGCAAAAGGGAAAGATCTATAACAGTTTCGGATATATCGAAAGCGGCAGCGCCGTTTTCCGTTCGGCCGCGGGAACGGTATGTGCCGGGTCGGGCGATCTGATCTACATACCCGAAGGGCTAAAATACTGCTCCACCTGGTCGGGAGACGGGAAGATCGTCTTTTACAGCATCCATTTCAGATCCGAGATATCCGGCTCGCCCTTCTGGTCGTCGCTTGCCCTGCAGCGCGTCGCCCCGCTCAGCGGAGGGGCGTGCGCGGAAAAGGTGAAGAAGATCTATGAACTCTGCGGTTCGGAATCGTTTGCCGGTCAGCTGGAGGGTTACAGTCTGTTTTACTCGCTTGCCTCCGAAGCGGCGAAAAGCATGACCGAGCGCTTCTCGGGGGACTTTCCCCACCTGCTCACAAGGGCGCTCTCCTTCATCGACTCCGGTTTCACGTCTATCGGATCGGTCTCGGAGATCGCAGAATACTGCTTTATCAGCGAGTCGCGTCTGTATCATCTGTTCAAGGAGTATCTGAATACCACTCCCGTTACCTATCTCAACAGGGTAAAGATCCTTCAGGCGACCGAAATGATGAAGGATCCTTCGCTTTCACTTGAACATATAGCATCCGAAATGAATTTCAATTCGGAGTACAGCTTCAGAAAAACATTTATCCGGGTGACGGGGACCACTCCGTCCGATTTCAGAAAAAACAGGGCGCACTGAAAAACCAACGTGCTGAACAGGGGATGTTGAAAACTCTTTTTCCGAGTTTTCAACATCCCCTGAAGTTATTCGGTCAGTTATGTCAGTCTTCGATCTTTCTGAACTTTACGAAATACACGGCGCAGGCAGCGGCGATCAGAGCTGCGACGGTCACCGCGACGACAGCGTTGATGCTGTCGCCGGTGGGAGGAGTGGTCTGACCCGGCTGATCGGTGGTCACGTCGGTCGTTGCGCCTGTCCCGGCGGGCTCGTCCTGTTTGTTCACGTCGATGCCGTTGATCTTGAGCGTGGACTTTGCGATGAGACCTTTGATCTCGGCGGCTCTGGCGGTCGCACGGGCGGCGTCGTATACCCACGTCGCCTTGTCGGCTTCGATCTTGTCCGCCGGCGCTACGTTGTACGCAACGGCGATCGGCAGCGTGTCGTCCGCGGCGGATACGGCATCGGTGATGCCTCTGGTGTTATCGGGGCAGCCGGGAGCGTAGAAGGCGCCGGCGATCGCGGCGGCTCTGGGCTCTTTTCCTCCGACGCCCTGGATGTCGGACGACGTGTTAACGCACTTCTCGACGAAGATATGCGCATAGTTGTTGGGAGCGTTCCCCACCATTCCTCCGACATAGGAGTAGGCGCTACCGCCGTCGTTCTGCTTCGCGCAGAGCTTTCCGGTGTTGAGGCAGTTTGTGATCTTAAGATAATTCTCTTTGACCGCGGTATAGAAGTTTCCTACGATCCCTCCGACCGCGACAGCCACGTTACCTTCGGCGGTTCCCGAGATCTCACCGTTGTTGATGCAGTTTTCGATCACCGAGTAGCGGTCGCTGACGCTTTCGTCAGCCTCTTTGGCGGGGCCGGTGCAGTATGCGGCGAAGCCCGCGATGTTGACGCCTTTGGATCCGGTGGTGGAGGCTGTCACTTTACCGTTGTTGACGCAGCCCTTGAAAGTGCAGCGGATGAACTGTCCGGTAAATCCGCCGAGTCTGGCGACGTTGGAGGCGTCGGTGGTAAGGTTGCCGTTGTTCACGCAGTTTTCGACGACCGCGAGATACATCTGTCCGAACAGTCCTCCTGCGCGGGGCTGCTGGGTCTGAGAGGCAAGAGTAATGTCAACATTCGACGTGATGTTGGTGAAAACAGCGTTTTTCTTTCCGGCGACGGCAACGTTGTTGTTGACCTGTCCGGCGACGGCGCCGACCGAAGGAGCCGCGTCGGTACCGCTGCCGCTGATATTGATCGAGCCGTCGATCGTGAGGTTGCAGACGCCCGCCTCGTTATCCGCGGCGACGATCTTTCCGAAAAGTCCGGTGAAGTTGGAAAGCTTGGTGATTGAGAAGCCGGATATCTTGTGGCCCTTTCCGTTGTAGATCCCCGAGAACGGATTGGTTCCGTCTCCGATCGGAGTCCATTCCTTGCCGCCGAGATCTATGTCGGCGGTCTGAACGAAATACTTCCCGTCGAGCGTATCTCCGCCGGCGACGACTTCGCCGATCTTGGCAAGCTTCGCCGCGGTGTCGATTACATACGGGTCGGCTTCGGTGCCCGATCCGGTATATGCCTCTTTGCCCGTACCGTCCCACGCGGCGGCTCCTGCAAAGAACGGGATGCACGTAAAGACGAGAACGGCGGCAAAAATGACCGCTGTGATCTTTTTCATGACGTTTCCTCCTTGAGAAAGCATGTTTATAAATTCACTAATCACATTATACTATCTTACCAATGCAAGTAAAAGCGAAAAAATGTTGAAGACCGCAACTATTCTGCTGTTTTTTGATCAAAAGGGCTGCCGGATCGCTTCAGAACGTTCCGGCAGCGTTTTTTGACTGCTGTTACACGACAGTATACAACATGTGGCTAACAAAATATACGAAAACAGTTTCAGCTCAGAACCAGTATTTCAGTTCCGAAATATCCATGCCGGTTATTGCATCCACGGCCTCTGCCCGGAGCGGCTCCTGCCCTCTGCCGTAGAGGTTCCAGCCGCCCTGATCGAGCCGGCAGACGACGTCGCTTCCGTAATAGTTTTCCCAGGCGTATTTCATATGTTCCATGAACGCCTTGTATTTTAGGTTGAATCCTTTTTCATCGGCCGGCGTCCCGAAAACGACGCTGACGCTGTCTTTCATGTCCGGATCCGGGACCTTTTGGAGCCGGAGGCCCGGAAGCGGAGTCCCCAGAAAGTCGATATCCGA
>CADCPG010000110.1 GCA_902803255.1 uncultured Ruminococcus sp.
AGGAACTTGTACGCCTTCTCCAGCATTTCGTTCTTGCACTCGTCGATCTCGTCTTCGGCGGCTCCGCCCGCGACGAGCCTGCGGAGTATCGCTGCCCCGCGGCGCAGGAAGCGGTTGAGCACGCTGTTGAGGTTGGCCGTCGAGGACGACTGCTGAGTCTCGGGCATGACGTCCTTCGGGACGATGCCGTACTTGCGGACTATGTTCATGAACATGTCCCACTGTCCGCCGTCGCCCACGCCGGTGGAGACGACATACGCGACGGTGCGCTCGTCGGCCGGCCTGCCGGCGGTCTCGATGATCGTATCGAAGAAGTAGTTCACGCGCTCGAACTTGTCCCAGAAGGCGAGATAGCTCTGCGACAGTTCAAAAGAATCGATGTTCAGCTGCTTCGCGATGATCTCGCGCAGCAGGTTCGCCGCGGCGAAGAGCCAGCATCTGCCGCTCGACTTCTGGTTGGTCGCCGACATCGTTTTGATGTCGGTGGAGAAGCGGAAAAGCATCTTGCGCGACGCCTCCGGATCGAAGGCAAGGCTGTTCATACCCGTCATCGAGAAGGCGTGCGTCATGGCGCGGCGCACGGGGTCGGCCTCGTACGCGGCTCTGAACTTTTGAAGCTGCTCCGGGGTGACCGGTCTGGCGTAGTGTTCCATTGTGTTGTCCTCCGATTATTGTTATTTTATTCACTGATCATAACGCGGGCGGGGTGCTCACGCGTTCTCTTTTCCGCAGTTCTCGAACCAGTCGCGTATGAGCGCGGCGAGTCCGGGGACGAGCAGCTTCACGGTGCAGCCGGAGGTGTTCACGATGAGCCTGTAGCTCGTCCTGTTCCCCCAGCGGAAGTCGGAGATCATCTCGCAGTCGCGCTTGCGGTTGCGGTCGATCATCCTCATCTTGCTCAGCAGCACGCGGTCGGAAAAGTTTTCGTCGGGCTGGGCGCGCTCGCGGCAGCGTTTCAGCTTCGATGCGGTGTCGGCGCAGACGAAGATGTCGTACGGGGAGTAGTCCTTCAGCAGCACGTTTGCGTTGCGGCCGACGATCACGCAGTCGCGTCCGGCGGCGGCGATCCCCTTTATCACGCCGGTCTCGGCCCGCATCAGCTCGACGGGCGGCAGGTGCGCCTCGGGCGTCACGTGCAGCGACTGGCGCGTCAGGATCGGAGCCGACGACGGGAAGGAGTGTGTCAGCATATAGTCGGCGTAGTCCTCGCTGACGCCGCATCTGTCCGCTATGGCCTCGATGATCCGGCTGTCGTAGTAGTCGATACCCATATATTCGGCAAGTCTTTTCCCGAGTTCTCGTCCGCCGCTGCCGAATTCGCGGCTCACAGTTATGATTCTCATGGCAAAGTCCGTAAAAAAATGATATAATATATGTGTCTGTAAAGCGCGGAGGTCTTGAAAAACCGCCTTATAAATTATAACACAAAAACGTCACGGCCGCAATCATTTTCGGGTGCGAACGCGATATTTGCCGTTTTTTCCGCCGCGGGAGTCATGTCGCGGGGGGCGGGGTCGGGAACGGCGGAATGCCGCAGGCAGCGAAAGCCGGGGCGCGGCAGAGAACAGGGCAGGGGCGCGCAGAACAGAATAGAACCGGATGAACAGAAAGAATAGATATAACAGGACAAAAGAAACAGGATAGAAGAAAACAGAAAGAACAGAACTGAAGAGAAGAGAGAACGCAGATGGAAGAGAAAGAGAAGATAATAGAATCAGAAACAGAAACGGACAGCGAGAAGGAGAAGGAGAAGGGGACAGAGGCAGAGGCAGAGACAGCGCCCGTGCGCGAGACTGAAGCGGAAGATGAAGCGGAAACGCGTAACGCCCGGCGCGAACGGTCTCCCCTGAGCCTGATCGAAAAGGTAAGGGCTTATCTCGCGCGGCATTATATCCCGGAGGCCGCGGAGGAGGCGGCGGAAGACGCGACGGCGGGCTCGACGGCGGACCAGACGGCATTCGCGGCGCCGCTGCCGTCACAGGCGGGAATCAGGCCGTCGGAACGCGGCAGGAAAAAGAAAAAGCCGCGGATGGCAGCGGCGGGAAGCTTCGGGAAAAAGCGCGGCGCGAAAAAAGACGCGGCTGAATTCGCGGAGTTTTACGCCTGCAGTGCGGAAGCCGCAGAAAACGGAGCGGACCGTGACGCCGGACGCCTCAAAGAGGCCTTTATCGCCCCGGACGCCGTGCAGGCCGTCCCGCCGCACCCCGGCCGCGACGGTGCGAGCGGCGTCCCCGCCGGGATGCGGCCGGCGCCGGAGTCCGGGCGTGAAGATGAGATACGCCGGATCATCGAGGAGATCGACGAGGGCTTCGCGCTGAAGCTCATGCGGCTCATCGACAGGCGGGGCATGGACGACGTCACCTGCTACAAGAAGGCGGGGGTGTCGAGGCAGACCTGGTACAAGATAATGAACGACGGCGACTACCGCCCGGGCAAGAAGACGGTGCTGGCGTTCGCCTTCGCGCTCGAGCTCACCTACGAGGAGACCCAGGCGCTGCTCGGGTCGGTCGGGCTGACGCTGTCGCGAAGCAGCAAATTCGACGTGATCGTCGAGTACTTCCTGAAAGCGCGCAACTACGACACGGCGGCTCTCGACGACGTCCTCTTCAGCTTCGACCAGGAGACGCTGATGTCGGTCGGGCTCTGACACGTTCTTTTCGATGTAAACCGTCGATTGACCCGAAAGGGCGGCCGACGCGGTATAATATGTCTGCAAGGTGCGCGGGAGACCGCGCGGGTCTCCGGGACTGCAGCCCGGGGGCGGATCCGGAAAAAGAAAGGAAAGCAGACAGAAATGAACGAAAAGATCACCGAAATAGTATTCATCATCGACCGCAGCGGATCGATGTCGGGCTTCGAGGCGGACACCGTCGGAGGTTTCAACTCGACCCTGAAGCAGCAGCGCGAGGACACCCTCGAGGGGAGCACCGCGTACGTCACGACCGTCCTCTTCTCGAACGAGGCCGAGACGGTCCACGACCGCCTGCCCATCGAAAAGGTCGCCGAGATGAAGCTCTCGGACTACCGCGTCGGCGGCTGCACCGCCCTGATGGACGCCGTGGGCGACACCGTGAAGCACATCCGCGAGATCCACAAGTACGTGAGGCCGGAGGACGTCCCGGGCCACACGATCTTCATCATCACCACCGACGGCTACGAGAACGCCAGCCGCCGCTACGACGCGAAGAGCATCAAGTCGCTGATCAAGACGATGACCGAAGAATACGGCTGGAAATTCATTTTCCTCGCCGCCAACATCGACGCCGCCGAGGCAGCCGGAAACATCGGGATCGCAGGCAGCATGGCAGTCAATTTCGACATGACGGCGGAGGGCTGCGCCAAATCCTACAGGGCGATGTCAAAGGCGATAAAGGCGGGACGCAGAGGCATAGATATCTGCGAAAACGCCGCCTGGCGCGAAGAGCTCGACGCCGACAACGCCGGGAAGAAGACGGGAAAGAGCTCGCGCAGAGGCTCCTGAGGGGGCAGACAGCAACCGAATCTTGATTTTTCGGCCGAACCGCGGTATAATGTATACTGTAAATACAGTATGCACTGCCGCGGTTCGCGCCGTTCGGCGGAAGGAAGAGGGAGGATCATCGCATGAAAAAAAGAAACGCCGTCGTTGCGCAGTCGGGAGGACCGACCTGCGCGATCAACGCAACGCTGGCAGGTGTAGTCAGGGGGGCGGCTGCCTCGGAGGAGATCGGAACGCTCTACGGGGCGCTCAACGGCGTCGAAGGAATGCTCGACGGAGACGGAAGAGTCGTGGATCTCGGGAGCCTGGTAAAGGATGACGACGGGATCAGACTGCTCGCCGCGACTCCCGCCGCGGCACTGGGTTCCTGCCGGAAGAAACTGCCCCGGCTCGACGACCCCGACGGAGAGGCCACATATGAAAAACTGTTCGACTTTTTCGCAAGATACGATATCGGCTATTTCTTCTACATCGGAGGAAACGACTCGATGGACACCGCCGACAAAGTGTCAAAATACGCGGCGGCGCACGGCTTCGACATCCGTGTCATCGGCATCCCGAAGACGATAGACAACGACCTTCTCGGCACCGACCACACCCCGGGCTACGGCTCGGCCGCAAAGTACATCGCGGTTTCGATGGCGGAGATGATCCGCGACTGCGCGGTATATACCGTCAAGGCGGTGACCGTCGTGGAGATCATGGGGCGCGACGCCGGCTGGCTGACCGCCGCCGCGGCGCTGCCCCGGCTGAACGGCGAGGGACCCGACTATATCTACCTGCCCGAGCGGGCGTTCGACCGCGACAGATTCATCGATGACGTCAAGGCTGCCCTTGAGCGGCACCCGAATGTCGTCGTGGCGGTATCCGAGGGCATCCGCGACAGCGAGGGACATTACGTCGGCGAAGGCACCCAGAGCGGCTCTCTCGACGTGTTCGGCCACAGATATCTCGCCGGCACCGGGAAGGCCCTCGAGCTGCTCGTGAAGGAGAAGATCGGCTGCAAGGTGAGGTCGGTCGAGCTCAACATACTCCAGAGATGCGCGTCGCATATGGCGTCGCTGACCGACATAAACGAATCTCTCATGATCGGCGAGGCCGGCGTCCGTGCGGCGGTATCCGGAGTCACCGGCAGGATGATGAGTTTCGAGCGGACCGGCGGAGAGTATTCTGTCAGAGCGGTCTCGAAGGATATCTCGGGACTTGCCAACAAGGTAAAGACCGTTCCTGACGAGTTCATAAACAGCGAAGGCAACGACGTCACAGACGAGTGCGTGGAATATCTCCGTCCCCTTATCGAAGGCGAAAATCCGATCGAATTCGTGAACGGGCTTCCCCGGCATTTCGTAATATCCTGACGGCCGGCCGGCTTTCATAAAAACAACGGGAAGTAAAAAAATGTTGCATTAATCCGCGCAATATGATATAATTACTTCCCGTTAAACACGGAGAGGTATCGAAGCGGTCATAACGAGGCGGTCTTGAAAACCGTTTGACAGCAATGTCACAAGGGTTCGAATCCCTTCCTCTCC
>CADCPG010000111.1 GCA_902803255.1 uncultured Ruminococcus sp.
AAAACGAATCTCTGCAGTCGATAATGGAAAAGCTCAGAAAGAAGAAGGCCGCGCAGGAAGCCGCCGTGCAGGCGGCGGATACGGCAGCCGTGACGGCCGAAGAGGCGTCGGAACAGCTGACAGACGCCGCCGCGCAGGCGGCGGATACTGTCGCGGTGACGGCCGAAGAGGCGTCGGAGCAGATGACAGACGCCGCCGCGCAGGCGGCGGATACTGCCGCGGTGACGGCCGAAGAGGCGTCGGAGCAGCAGACAGACGCCGCCGCTCAGGCGGCGGATATCGCTGCCGGAACCGGGGACGTGACCGGCCTCGACGGTACCGAAAAGAAAGACGACGATCTCTTCGCCGAACTGCTCCAGGGCATGCTCGACAGCACCGCGGATCAGAAAAACGGAGAAGATGCCCCGCAGGCCGCGCAGACGCCCGATACCGGAGACGGGTCCGACCCGTACGCCGGACTTGCCGCTCAGGCGGCAGACATCCTCCGTGAGGATGCCGGAGAAGGCTCCGCGGCAGTTGAAAACGAAGCTTCAGGCACAGCCGGAGAGCAGAAGACGGAGAGCGGAGCGCCGGCCGAGTCCGACGACGACCTGCTTCTTGCCGCGTTCGGCTATTCCGCGGCGGGCACGGCGGCCGTCTCTTCCGACGGCGGAAAGAGAAGCGGTTCGCTCCTGAAGAAACGTCCTGAGTCGGGAAGGGATGCCGCGAACCTCGACGGCGCCTTCGCGTACGACGGCAGGGAATACAAGTCAAGATCGCAGAAGGGCGATATCCTCTATTCCTACGACAGGGAAAAGAGACTGATGAACATCAGGCTCGCAGGGAGCCTGGTCTTCGCCGTACTGCTCCTCATATACGATATATTCGGATCGAAATTCGGCGGAGCGCTCAGCGCCGCGGACTACCCGGCGGTCAATATCATGATCTCGCTGCAGCTCCTGCTGATCTGCGCCGTCTTCTCGATCAAGGATATCGTCGACGGCATAAAGGGCATACTCCGCGCGGACCCCGTTCCGACGTCGCTCGCCGCGACCGTCTTCGTGTTCACCGTGCTCTATGACATACTGCTTGCCGTCGCGGCTCCGAAGGACGGATTCACACTTTACAACTCGCCCGCGGCATTCTGCCTCTTTTCGTCGGTGCTCGCCGGCGCGGCCGAACTCTACCGTCAGGCCGAGAACTTCAAACGGATCTCCTCATGGGACAGCGTCTGCACGCTCGAACACGTGGGCGGCGACGCCACGCGTGCTGCCGGTGACACTGCCGCCGCGTCCGACACCGGCGTATACCGTCTGACCCGCAGCAGGATCGCCTCAGGCTTCTTCAGACACACCAACAGGTCGGATCCCCGCTACCGCGTGCTGAATTACGTGATAGCTCCCGTCGTGGCGCTCGCGCTGATCCTTATGATAATCACTCTCGCCGGCAGGAAGCACGGATTCTCCGGCGCACTCAACGTGTTCATGGTGGTGATCCAGTTCGCGATGCCCACCTTCGCGGTCGCGGCGGACCTCGTTCCGTTCCTCGCGCTGTGCTTCCGCAGGCTCGACCGCAGCACCGTGTTCCTCAACAGAAACGACCCTGCGGAGTATGACGCCGTGAAATCGGTCGTGCTCGACGAGACCGATATGTTCAGCGAAGGTTCGCTGAAGATCGGAAGAGTGCGCATGTGCTCTCCCGACGCCGACATCTACTCGGTGATGACCGACACATCCGCGATCTGCTCAGAAGTCGGCGGTACGATCTCCACCGCTTTTCGGAGGATCTCCGATGAGGCCGACCGCGACGACAGCGCCGGGAAGAACGTAGTTATAGACAAAGTCACCGACGGCGGCATCGACGCATACGCCGGCGGACACCACTATATCATCGGCAGCATGCAGTTCCTCAGCGGCAACGGCATCGCGTGCCGCGGCTGCGACGACGGAAGCTATCTCTCGAGCACTCCCGGAGGAGTCGTTCTGCACATCGCGTCAGACGGCGTCGAAGCGGTGCGGCTCTACATGCAGTATCTGCCAGGCCAGTCCTTCGCCGAACTGATCGACAGTTTCTCCGACAGACAGATCAGAGTCGAACTCCACTGCATCGACCCGAATATCAACGGTGAATTCGTCTCCGCGATGCTCGGCGGCAGCAAGGTCGAGGTGAAAGTCATAAGGGACGAGATCTCGGAAGGCGGCAGAGTGGCCGCAGGAGGAGATGCCGCGGAGCGCGGGAGCGTCAGCGAAGGCCTTCTCGCGGACGGCGACGAGTGGATGTCTGTGATCGAGGCGGCCGGCGTATGCAGGACATACAAGGCCGCGACCAAGCTGAACTTCTACATACTCGCGGGATTTGCCGTGCTCGGCGTCCTGCTCGCGACCTTCCTCGGGATCTTCGGGGCGTCGATCGGAATGTCCGCCCTTTACATCCTGCTCTTCAGGGTGCTGGCTGCCGTTCCGTCGGTGCTCATAGCGAAGATGTATATCGCCTGAGCGGCGCGGATGCCCTCATATGATAATACGGTCCCGGCCCTGCGGCCGGCCGGAGGCGCGCCCGGTCTTTCCGGGAGGTCCGCCTCGTCAGGCTGATATCAGGGCCGGGACCTGTTTGACTGCCTCCTCTCGCTCCGCTCCGCCTTCTCCCGTGCACGCTCCTGACGGAAAGAGGACGAAAGAGGAGATAAGCCGAGGCTGGAGCGGAAGCCGAGTACGGAAGCAGAGATCGGAAGCAGAGATCGGAAGCAGAGTGCGGGAAAGCGAAGAGAGAGACTGTGACCGGAGAGCCGGGACACGAGAAGATGCTAAAGAGAAAGAGAGGCGGGAAAGATGATGAAAATGACTGATCCGGCTTTGCTCAGGTCAGTGTCGAAGCCCGGAAGATATGCCGGCGGGGAGTTCGGACAGACAGTCAAGGACCCGGCGTCGGTCGACGCCTCGTTTGCTTTCTGTTTCCCCGATTCGTATGAGATAGGCATGTCGAATCTCGGCGTGAGGATACTGTACGGTGTCCTCAACAGAGAGGAGAACATAAGATGCGAGAGGGTCTTCGCGCCCTGGACCGACATGGAGGACAGGATGCGGGAAAAGGGAATACTCCTCTGCGCCCACGAGTCGGGCGAGCCCGTGAAGGATTTTGATTTTCTCGGATTTACGCTCCAGTACGAGATGTGCTACACCAACGTGCTGAACGTCCTCGAGCTTTCGGGCATCCCACTCCGCGCGTCCGAGCGGGACGACAGCTGGCCGATCGTCATCGGAGGAGGCCCCTGCTCGTACAACCCCGAGCCGGTGGCGGACTTCTTCGACCTCTTCAACATCGGCGAGGGCGAGGAGATGCTGCCCGAGATCGTACGCCTCTACATTAGGATGAAGAAGGAAGGCGCGACGAAAGCGGAGTTCCTGCACGAGGCGGCAAAGACGATCGAGGGCGTGTACGTGCCGTCGCTCTACGACGTGAGCTACAATCCCGACGGGACCGTCGCGGCGTACGAGCCGGTCTTTGACGACATCCCCCGTCGCGTGCGCAAGCGGATCGTCGCCGACCTCGACACTATGTATTTTCCCGAGAGCGTCGTTGTCCCGTACATCGAATGTGTCCAGGACAGGATCATGCTCGAGGTGTTCCGCGGCTGCATCAGAGGCTGCCGCTTCTGCCAGGCCGGCATGATCTACCGCCCGGTGAGGGAAAAATCGCCCGAAACGCTGATGAAGCAGGCGAAAACGCTTTATCAGAACACCGGCTACGAGGAGATATCGCTGTCGTCGCTCTCGATTTCGGACTACACGCGTCTACGCGAGCTGACCGACGGCCTGATCGGCTGGACCGAGGACAAGCGCGTGAGCCTGTCGCTGCCGTCGCTCCGCATCGACTCCTTCTCGAAGGAACTGATGGACAGGGTGGCGTCGGTCAGGTCGTCGTCGATCACTTTCGCGCCCGAAGCGGGAACTCAGCGGCTGCGCGACGTCATAAACAAGAACGTCACCGAGGAGGACCTCATGCGTTCCGCGGGCATCGCCTTCGGATCGGGCAAGGAGCAGATCAAGCTCTACTTCATGAACGGACTGCCTACCGAGACAGAGGCCGATCTCGACGGCATCGCCGACCTCGCGAACAGGGTCGTCGACGAATTCTACCGCACGCCCGGACACGGTAAGCGCGCTCCGCTCGTCACGGTGAGCGTGTCGTGCTTCGTACCGAAGCCCTTCACGCCTTTCCAGTGGGAGGCGCAGGACACCGTCGGGCGGCTCATCGAAAAGAACAGATACCTGGCGGGGAAGATAACGAACCGCAAGGTGAGATACACTCATCACGACGCCTGCGTGTCTCATGTCGAGGCCGTGCTGGCGCTCGGCGACAGGAGACTGTCGCGGGCTCTCGAGCTGGCGCGGCGGCGCGGCTTCCGCTTCGACGCCTGGGACGAATTCTTTTCGTACGACAGGTGGATGGAGGTCTTTGCGGATTCGGGCATCGACACCGCGTTCTACGCCAACAGGGCTCGCGGCGAGGACGAGGTGCTGCCCTGGGAGATCATCGACTGCGGGGTCACAAGGGAATTCCTGCTGCGCGAGAAGCACAGGGCCTATTCCGGAAAAACGACGCCGTCCTGCCGCGAGCAGTGCTCGGGGTGCGGCGCGGTCTGCCTCGGAGGTAAGGACATATGCTGCCCGAAAATGAAATGATAAATGAACACGACGGCGAATACCCGTCTCTGCCCGAGCCGCGCACAGTGCGGCTGCGCTTCGAGAAAACGGGCAGCCTGCAGTTCATCTCGCACCTCGACCTGCAGCGCAGCGCCGCACGCATCCTCACGAGGGCGGGGATCCCGCTGTGGTATACGAAGGGATTCAATCCGCACCCGAAGCTCGTCTTCGCTATGCCGCTGCCGATCGGCTGCGAGAGCGTGTGCGAGCTCGCCGACGTCCGTATCGACCGCGACATGGACTGCGGCAGGATACTCGACGGACTTCACCGCGGCAGTTCGGGAGGTCTCCGGTTCACCGAATGCTACATCCCGGAGAGGCCCTTCCGCGACATCGCCTGGGCGCGCTACGGGATAAGGATCGCCCCGGGAGAGCTCATGAGTCCCGCCGGATTTGCCGAAAAAGCGGCGGCGGTGATGTCGGAGAAGCCCCTCACGGTGATAAAGCACGGCAAGTCGGGAGACCGGCTCACCGACATATCGGGGATGATGAAGGATATTAAGATATCCTGCGAGGGCGAAGAGACCCTGATAGATCTTTTTATGTCGGCGACCGAGGGCAGCACGCTGAGCCCGGCCCATCTGCTCGGCGCGCTGACGTCAAGGCTCGGAGTTCCGGGACCCGATACAGGCTATTCGGCCATGAGGGTCTGCATGACCGACGCGGAAGGCATTATTTTCAGATAACGGGAGTGAAATGATTTGTACGACGAACTGACAAAGGTCGATATCGACCAGATGAAAAAGGAACTCGACGAGCGGCGGATCAGGGCTGCCGAGCTTCGCGAGGAGGTCCAGAGGACGAGGGAGTACGGCGACCTCTCAGAAAACGCCGAATACAAGTGCGCGAAGCAGGCATTCAACGCCAACCGCAGCCGCATACGCTATCTCGAGAACATGATAAAGACAGCCGTGGTCATCGAGGCGAAGTCGGTGGATGGACTGGTGAACCTGTTCGACAGGGTCACCGTCCGCTATCCCGACGACGGAGACGACGGCGAGACCGAGACGGTGAGGATCGTCACGACTCTGCGGAACGACGTCTTCACCAACAACATCTCGAAGGAGTCACCCTTCGGCAAGGCGCTGCTCGGGCACGCCGCCGGTGAGACGGTGACCGTCGAGGTGCCGGGAAGGCAGTCGTACCTGGTTGAGATCGTCTCGATAGAGAAGGGCGAGGACGACCCTTCGATCCCGATCTCGTCATACTGAGGAGACCGGACGGCAACCGCGAACGAAAAAAGAAAGAGTGTGAAATCGCCATGGGAAAGGTGAAACTCGGCATCGACCGTATAGACGAGCCGGAAATCCGGCGTCTGCTCGACGGAAAAAAGATAGGCGTCGTATCGGCGGCCTCCGGCATATCGTCGGACTACCGCTTCCCGATCGACATTCTGAACGAAAAGTTCGACGTGAAGGCGATCTTCGCGCCCGAGCACGGGCCGAGGGGAGTCCTGGGACCAGGCGAGAAGGTGCAGGGAGGAGTTGACAGGCAGACCGGACTGCCGGTATACAGTCTCTACAGCGAGGTGACGTCGCGCGGCGGCAAAAATGAGGACAGCGGGTACTCTCCGGCCGGCGACGCGCTCTCGGGCATCGACCTCATGCTCTTCGACATGCAGGATGTCGGCTCAAGGTATTTCACGTATGCGTCGTCGCTCTTCTTCCTCATGAAGACCTGCGGAGAGCTGGGACTGCCGGTGGCCGTCACAGACCGCCCGAATCCGCTCGGAGGGGCTGTCGAGGGAAATATACTCGACCCCGCCTATTCGTCGTTCATAGGGCTCACCAGCGTCCCCGTGAGGCACGGCATGACGATAGGCGAACTCGCGCGCTTCTACAACGGCGAGTACGGCCTGGGGTGCGACCTGACCGTCGTGCCGATGAGCGGCTGGAACGCAGGCATGTACTGGGAGGAGACGGGGCTGCCCTTCGTGCGGCCGTCGCCCAATCTGCCCACGCTCGAGAGTGTCTACGTCTACAACGGCACCTGCCTGCTCGAGGGTACGAATGTCTCGGTGGGGCGCGGGACGACATGTCCGTTCACCATGATCGGAGCCGAATACATCGATCCGTTTGAGTTCTCCGACGCTCTGAACGCCGACGGGAGCCTCGCCGGAGTGAGGTTTTCGCCCGCCTTCTTCGAGGCGTATTTCTCAAAGCTGACGGGGAGGAGCCTGTACGGCGTCACGCTCCATGTCACCGACAAGCGGGCTCTGCGGCCGGTGCGGCTCGGAGTGACGCTGATACGCACTCTCGAGAAGCTCTATCCCGGGGAGTTTAAGTACGAGGCGCCGAAGGATCCCGCGAACCGCTGGCACATCGACCTCGCCGCCGGCGGCAGCGAGCTGCGCACGAGCGGCCTTCCTGCCGGCGAGCTGTGCCGCAGGTGGGACGCGCAGGCGGAGGAGTTCGCGAGAAAAAACAAAAAGTATTTCCTGTACGAAAGATAAAGCAGCAGAGGACCGAGGACGAAAAAGCTCCCGTCCGGCGGTATGCCGGAACGGGAGCTTTTTCGGTGCGCTCGGCATGCGCGATTACTTGGCGGTGAAAGTCCTGTTGGCTACTCGACTGGGAGGTCGGTCACTCAACTAATGGGTGACCTCCTACCCGATTTTTTGAAAAATATACGTGCAATTGCCAGAAAAAAATGATATAATAATAGATGTTAACAAATAGGAGAAGCCACAAAAAATGGAATCGAATCTGGAAAACTATTATCCGAATATTGATCAGAACTTCGAAGACGAGCAGATAGCTGAGGATTCAAAAGAGAAAGAGTCTGTAAACTTACAGTATTATGAAAACAAGCTCGAGATAGTCACGCTGACAATATCGGAAAGGAGCACTTCCCAATGAAAAAATGGCTGACCCCGATCGCGCTGCTGGTGCTTTCGGCAGTTTTGCTTGTATCGGTTTATGTCATC
>CADCPG010000112.1 GCA_902803255.1 uncultured Ruminococcus sp.
ACATCACAGATAATCATAAACCAGGCTATAATCGACGGCATCGCGAGATCCGCGGACCTCGGCCGGGAGGTCGAGATAAACATTCCCGAGATCTGAGGAGAAAGGAAAAACCAGAATGAACATTAAAAAAACTGCCGCTCTGTTTCTCGCCGCCGCGGCGCTGCTCTGTCTCGCTTCATGCGGAAACGGCGCCGGAGAGGACACCGTTCCCGCGACCGAGGGCCCCGCTCTGACCGCGGCGCCCGAGGCCACGACCGAAGCCCTCGACGAATGGGGCCGGCCGGTTGAGACCGACGGCATCCCCGAGACTCTGCGTTTTGACGGCGAAACGCTGAAGATACTCTCCCGCGAGGACTCAAAGTTCCGCTGGCAGCTTGATTTCTACGCGAGGGATGAGAGCGGGATCAAGGTCAACGACGCCGTATACCGCCGCAACGAGCGCATCAGGGAGCGCCTCGGCATCGACATCGAAGTCACCGAGCGCCCGGGCAGCTACAACGAGTTCGACGCGTACGCCGCGTACATCACCCGGTCCTATTCCTCGGGTTCAGGAGATTTCGATCTCGCCGGTACCTATTCGATCTACGGCGCGCGCTACGCGACGAACGGATACTTCGAGAACATATACGACCTCGACCGCTACATCGACCTCGACAGGGTATGGTGGAACAGTACCTTCCGCGACGACATGACGGTGAACGACAAACTGTATTTTCTCGTCGGCGACATGAACCTCACCACCCTCTCCCGTATGCTCGTCACCTACTGCAACAAGCAGGAGCTCGACAGCCGCGTCAGCGGGCTCAACCTCTACAGGGAGGTCATCGACGGCGGCTGGACGATAGAACGCATGCACGAGCTTACGTCGAGCGTCTATTCCGACGTCAACGGCAACGGTTCGGCCGACTCGGGCGACTTCTTCGGAATAGTCTCGACAGCCCCGTCCGAGGCGTACGACGGCTTCGGCGTCGCGCTCGATATCGGGCTCATCGTCCGCAACGACGCCGGGGAATGGTCGTTCACGGATAACACCGAGCGGGTCATCGAGGCCTGCGAGAAGACCGCGGAACTCTATTTCAAGGGAGTGAATCCGTCCTATTTCGATTCACTCGACAACGTCCAGACGATGTTCGCGAACGACCGTGCTCTGTTCATGGTCATGACGCTCGACAAGTCGACCGAGAGCATCATAACCGACATGAAGGCGGATTTCGGGATCCTGCCGCTGCCCAAGCTCAACACCGACCAGGCTTCATACTACACAGTCCCTCAGGACGCCTTCAACCTCATCTCGATCGTCCGGGGAAGCACGCACACCGACATGGTCGCGGCCGCGGCAGAGCTCATGAGCGCCGGCTCGTATCAGACGGTCACCCCCGTATATTTTGACGACGTCCTCAAATACCGCTACATGCGTGACAGCGAGTCGGGACAGATGCTGGAAATCTGCAGAGCCGGACTCCGCATGGACTTCGCGACGGTGAACACGCTCTCTCTCAACGACTCAGGCAGATGGTTCAGGAACACCATGCACGGGGCGAAAGAGAACGCCGGCGCCAACGCGGCGGTGGGGCTGAAGCTCTTCTCAAGGACCATCGGCAGCTATCTGGATTCATTCGTGAGCTCGTACAACTGATCTTCCGGCACCCGCGTATCATTTCAAATAATCACCTGGCTGTACAAACGATATCCGGGCGCCGCGGATCCTGAAACAGGGGCCGCGGCGCCCGGTTTATCATTATAAAGGCGGATTTGCGGCCGCCCTTTTTTTATCTGTTCTTCTTCCCTTTTGAGGGGATCGCGGCCGCGAGCGCCGTCAGCGGGATGAAGAAGACAAACGCGGACATAGATCTGCAGCCGCTCTTTTCCTCCGTGGCCTTCCCGGTCCCGGGGACGGAAGAGGTGCCGGCAGGATCAGTCGCTGCCGCCCCCGCGGGGTCCGTCTCATCTGCCGACGCAGGTTCGGCTGACGTGACCTCTGCTGTCGTGATCTCTGCTGTCGTGA
>CADCPG010000113.1 GCA_902803255.1 uncultured Ruminococcus sp.
AAGAGAAAAACCGAAAGGATAATCAGAAATGGTAAAGATCACCTTCATGGGTGCCGGAAGCACCGTTTTTGCCAAGAACGTCCTCGGGGACGTCATGCTGACTCCCGCTCTCTGCGATTCCGAGATCGCTCTGTACGACATCGATCCCGAAAGACTCGAAGAATCCTACACTATGGTCTGCTCCCTCAACCGCAACATCAACGGGAACAGGGCGACCGTCAGGAAATATCTCGGCGTCGGCGAACGCAGAGAAGCGCTGAAGGGCGCCTCGTTCGTCGTCAACGCCATCCAGGTCGGGCTTTACGAGCCGTGCACCGTCACCGATTTCGAGGTTCCGAAGAAATACGGCCTCCGCCAGACGATCGCCGACACCCTCGGCATCG
This sequence comes from uncultured Ruminococcus sp., assembly GCA_902803255.1. GTDB lineage: Bacteria > Bacillota > Clostridia > Oscillospirales > CAG-272 > CAG-390. The sequence continues at coordinate 384 of CADCPG010000113.1, forward strand.
GCGGCATCTTCAGGGCGCTCCGGACCATTCCCGTGCTGTCCGACTTCGCCGAGGACATGTCCGCCGTCTGTCCCGACGCCCTCTTCCTCAACTACACCAACCCGATGGCCATGCTCGCGGGCTACATGCAGAGGTATACCGGTATCCGGACCGTCGGTCTCTGCCACAGCGTGCAGGTGTGCACGAGGACTCTCTTCCGCGAACTCGGCATGGAGCCGGCGGCCCCCGTGTACGAGAAGATCGCCGGCATCAACCACATGGCGTTCCTCCTCGAGTGCCGCGACGCCGAAGGCAACGACCTCTATCCCGAGATCAGACGCCGCGCCCGCGGGATACTTGAAAACCCGCCCGAGGGCTTCCGCGACCTCGTCAGACTCGAATACATCCGCAGGTTCGGCTATTACGTCACCGAATCGAGCGAGCACAACGCCGAGTACAACTGCTTCTTCATAAAGAGCAAATACCCCGAGCTCATCGACAGATACCGCATCCCGCTCGACGAATATCCGCGCCGCTGCGTGAACCAGATCAACCGCTGGAAGGCGGACCGCGAGAAATACGTTTCGAACGACGTCCAGCACGTCCGCACCGGCGAATACGCCTCCTACATCATGGAGGCCGTCGTCACGAACAGACCGTACCGCATCGGCGGAAACGTCCTCAACACCGGGCTTATCGACAACCTGCCCGCCGAGGCGTGCGTCGAGGTGCCCTGCCTCGTCGACAGGGCCGGCATCCAGCCGACTCACGTCGGCCCTCTGCCCGAGATATGCGCGGCGATGAACCGCACCAACATAAACGTCCAGCTGCTCACCATCGAGGCCGCGGTCACCAGACGCCGCGAATGCATCTATCAGGCCGCGATGATGGAGCCGCACACCGCCGCGGAGCTCTCGATCGACGATATCGTGGCGCTCTGCGACGACCTAATCGAGGCTCACAAAGGCTGGCTCCCCGAGTACAAATGAAAAACACCCGCCGTCTGTACCTGCGGCGGATCCTCGCCGCGGCGCTGACGCTGCTTGCCGCGTTCTGCGCCGCGGCCGTTTCGGCGGCCGCGACGTCGGGCGAGGACACGACGCCGGAGGTGCCCATAGTGAGCGCCGTCATAACCGGCGTCAGGATCGGCAAAGCGCCCGATAAAACCGAATATTACGTCGGAGAAGACCTCTCGGTCGCGGGTGCCGAACTGCTGATAGAGTACAGCGACGGGAGAGTCGAGAGCGCCGCCGTGAGGGAGGACTGGTGCTCGGGATTCGACGCCTACACCGCCGGAAGCTGCGAGGTCACCGTGACGTACCCCGAGGGCGGCAGCCCCGTGACGTTCACCGTGAGCATAGTGAGGCCGTCGGTCTCGTTCATAACCGTGAAGAAGCTGCCCGACCGGACTTCGTACTATACCGGACAGACCTTCTCGAGCGACGGGATCTCGGTCATGGCAACATACAACAACGGATACACCGAGGACGTCACGCCCGACGTGACCTTTTCGGGCACCGACCTCTCCGAGGCTTCGAACAGCCACAGGATAACCGTCGTGCTACGGTCGGACGGCAAGCAGTTCACGGCATCCTTCAACGTGAAGGTGATCGCGAGAGCTCCGGCGTCGCTTAAGATAGTGAAGGCGCCGGCGAAGACAGAGTACGGCGACGGCGATCCATTCGACCCGTCCGGCATCGAACTGTCTGTCGTATACAACGACGGCAGCGCCGAGACCCCGGCCGCGGACGAAGTTAAATATACGGGATTCGATTCGTCGAAACTGGGCGCCGGGACCGTCACCGCGACGGCCAGGGGCGTGAGCGCGGGATTCGGGATAAATATCGTCCTGTCGGCCGCGCACGTGCACACTGCCTCGGCTCCCGAGACCGTCACACCCGCCACATGCACCGCGTCGGGTTCGACGAGGGTGCTCTGCTCGGTCTGCGGACAGATCGTCAGCACCGGCATCATACCCGCGACCGGACACAAGTTCGGCGAGTGGGTGACCGAAGTCCCCGCGACTCCGGGAACGGCGGGGAAGAAGAGCCGGACCTGCACGGTGTGCGGATTTGCCGAGAGCGAGGACATTCCCCCGCTGTCGGCGAGGGCGGTATCGGCGGACGGCCGCTTCAGCGTGACGCTGAAGGACGGAGGCATGACCGAAGACAGCTGTTTCCCCGCGGGTACCGAACTTGCGTTCACCGACATCCTGCCCGTTCTTACGAACGCCGAAAGAGATAAGTACGCCGCCGCCGCCGGCGAGCGCGACGGGACCGTGATCTCGGTCTTCTCGGCCGAATTCAAGCTCCCCGGAGGCGCAAAGCTCCCGTCAGGCGATGCGAAGGCCGTCCTCTTCTTCGACGCCGCGGCCCACCCGGAATATGTCAAATATCTGCTGTTCACGGGCGACGGAGTGCTCTTCGCCTTGCCGCAGGACGGCAGATTCGAATTCGACACCGCCCTGCCCGGCGGATTCCCGGGCGGGATTGCGACATTTGTGCTCGCCAGCGTCAGGGCTCCAGTGACGCAGCCCCCGGAGACGTCGGAGCCGCCGGCGCCGGATACCCTGCCGGCCACGTCGAAGGAGACAGAACCCCCGGAGCCCGGCACAGGCACGCAGCAGCCCGACGCTGCGTCGCACGAGCCTCCCGACAGGTCGCACGATCCCGAAGAGACGACAGAAGCCGAAGAGACCGGCGGCTCCGTCGACACCGAAAAGCTCGGAAAGATCTTCGGCGGATCGGGTCTGCTCACGGCCGGGCTGTTCGTGACGGCGCTTGCCGTGGCGTTCGTATACAGAAAATTCCTTTACAGGCGCTGATCCGGTATAAACAGGAGAACCGGGCTGTCCGATCATCGGACAGCCCGGTTCGCTATAGGGAAACGCGAAACACCGCGTGTTTATTCAATCTTGCTCTATAATCTATATGTCTATATAAATTTATTTGGCATAATCGACCGCTCTTGATTCGCGGATCAGATTTACCTTGATCTGGCCGGGGTATTTGACCTCTTCCTTGATCTTTTGAGCTATATCCCTTGCGATGACGACCATTCCCTGATCGCTCACATCCTCGGGTTTTATCATGACGCGGAGCTCGCGTCCCGCCTGGATGGCGTAGGCTTTTTCGACGCCCCTGAAACCGGTCGCGATCTCTTCGAGCTTCTCGAGCCGCTTGATGTAGTTCTCGAGGTCCTCGCGTCTCGCGCCGGGTCTTGCCGCCGATATCGCGTCGGCTGCCTGGACGATGACGGCGATCGCGGTTTTAGGTTCTACGTCGTTGTGGTGAGCTTCGATGGCGTGGATGACCTCGCGGCTCTCCTTGTACTTCTTGGCCGCGTTCACTCCGATCTCGACGTGCGTACCTTCGACGTCGTGAGGGAAGGCCTTGCCTATATCGTGCAGAAGTCCGGCTCTCCTTGCCGTCGCGGCATCCACGCCGAGTTCTTCGGCCATGATACCGGACAGGAAAGCGACCTCGACCGAATGCCGGAGCACGTTCTGACCGTAGCTCGTTCTGTAGCGCAGACGTCCGAGCAGCTTGACGAGCTCCGGATTGAGTCCGTGCACTCCCACTTCGAACGTCGCGCGCTCGCCCGCCTGCTTGATGCCGGCTTCGACTTCGCGCTTGACCTTTTCGTACATCTCTTCGATGCGAGCGGGATGGATCCTTCCGTCGCTGATCAGCTTTTCAAGGACCTGTCTGGCGATCTCGCGTCTGACCGGATCGAAACCGGAGACGGTGATCGCGTCGGGTGTGTCGTCGATGATCAGCTCGACGCCGGTGAGCGTTTCGAGCTTCTGGATGTTGCGTCCCTCGCGTCCGATTATGCGCCCTTTCATCTCCTCGTTGGGGATCTGGACGGTGCTGACGGTCGAATCGGACACCTGGTCCACCGCGCACCGCTGGATCGCGAGAGTGATGATGTTTCTGGCCTTTTCGTCGGACGTTTCCTTGAATTCCTCTTCCAGCTCGCAGAGCCGCTGAGCGAATTCGAATTTGACTTTCTCCTCCATTCCCGCCATCAGGCGCTCGCGCGCCTCCTCGACGGACAGGCCGGAGATCTCCTCAAGAGCGTGCTGCTGTTTTTCCAGAGCCTCTTCGGCTTCCTGTCTGACGGCTTCGACGTCCTTGAGTTTTTTGTCAAGTGTCTCGTTCTTCTTTTCGAGCTGCTCCGTCTTCTTGTCGAGAGCGGCTTCCTTCTGCGTAAGTCTGTTTTCAGACCTCGAGACCTCGGCCCTGCGCTCCTTTATCTCGCGTTCGCTCTCGCTCCGCTGGCGGTTTATCTCCCGCTGGGCGTCGACGATCATCTTCTGCGAGTCGAGCGTGGCCTTGACCCTGGCTTCTTCCTCTATCTTACGCGCTTTTTCCTCCGCCGCGCTGATCTTGCCGGCCGCGATCCGCGTATTCTCCTCGGCGATACCGTTCAGTCTCTTCTCCTTGGCTTTTCTCCAGGCGATCCCGGACAGTATGCCGATAAGTACGCCGATCAGGGCGGCTCCGACGCTGCAGAGGATAAGCTTGAGTGTTTCTCCCATAAGACACCTCCTCTGTTCTGTTTTCAAAAATCTGTTCAATGAGTTTGAGCCCGCAGACTCAAATCATAATATTATACAATGAAATCCGCAGTTTGTCAACAATTATATTCAAAGCCGGACGGGCGTCGCTTCTTCCGGAACGGCAAGGCCGGCCGCCCGTGAAAAAGAGTGACGGTATTGTGAAAATCATAAGTGTTTCCGGCGAAAAAGCGCTTGACAAACAGAAAAATTAATAGTATAATACACATAGGTAAAAATGGGGGAAGATTTAGCCGGAAGAGTTTTAAAACGAAAAAACGGCTTAAAAATGTCATTTCGGGCCTGAGCTGATCTCAACGGCGAGCAAACGGGAGGTGAGAAGATGTACGGTATCGGAGAACACGTCATATACGGGACCAACGGGATCTGCCGGGTGGGAAAGGTGTGCCGGTCGCCGTTCGATCCGTCCGACAGCCGCCTTTTCTACGTGCTGTATCCGCTGTTCGACCTTTCGAACTCGGTGATCTACACCCCTGTCGACAACCCCGCGGTCGTGATGAGACCTCCGGTGTCGAAGAAGGAAGCCGAAGATCTCTTCGGTATGATCCCCGAGCTCGACATAATCACCGTCCCCGAGGAAAAGAAGCGGAAAGACTACTACCGCGAGGCCGTCCGGACCACGATGCTCACCGAGTATATCAGGGTCATAAAGACCGTTGTCAGGCGCAGGGCGGAGTTCAAGAAGATGCGCAGGCGGCTGCCCGACCTCGACAACGATTTCGAGCACACCTCGCGCAACTGCCTCTACGGGGAGATCGCCGACGTCCTCGGCATCGACAGGGAAGAGGTGCACCGCAGGATAAAGGAGCTCACCGAGAACAGCACCGATGCGCCGGCGGCAAAGACCGCGGCAGCCGACTGAAAATAGAATACCGGTCGCCCGGACGGCTCTGCCGTCCGGGCGAAACTGTTCATTCCATTCTGTAGAGACGTTCCTCCGCCTCAAGATCGGCGGAGAGGCGCAGCGAAAGAGCGGCGGTGCGCTCCCGCAGGGAGGCCCGCGGCGGCAGGTCGCGCGCGGCGGCGGCGAGCCGCCGCGCGAGGCCGGGACCCGGCTCGGCGCACGGGAGTCCCGCCTCTTTCGCGAATGACGATACCTTGGGATCGTAGCTCACGCATACTGCCGGGGTCCCGGCAGCCGCCGCGAGCAGCGCGGCGTGCAGCCTTACGGCTGCCACCGCCTCCGCGCCGGCGGCGAGCGTCATGATCTGCCCCGGTGTCAGGCCCTCGAGCAGGACGCCGCCCGACGCGGCGGCCCCCGCCGCGCAGACGCCGCGGTCTTCGGGGGACATGGTGAACCAGACGGTCGTGCAGCCGGGACGGCCGCGCGCCGTCTCCGAGACCGCGGCCGCGATCTCTTCGGCAAATTCGAGGTTCCCGCGCCTTCCCGCTCCGGTGAGCTCCCTCGCCGATACCGCGATATATGCTTCTCCAGCGGGCAGCGCTCCCTCCGGCAGCGGCTCCGGCCGCGTCAGCAGCGCCGCGTCGGCAGAAAGATAAAATCTGTCTTTTTCTCCTCCGGCCGTCCCGGACAGTTCCTCCGCCAGGGCGAGCGACTCCCTGTCTCTGAATCCCGCGGCGTCGGCTGACGCCACGATCTTCGCCGCGGTCTTTTTTGCCCGCTCTCCGTCGAGCGGGCCGAGGCCGCCTCCCCTGATCATCCGTCTGCATCCGTATCTTCCCGCCGCCCCGAAGAGCCAGGAATAGTATACAAGCGAGCGCGTGCTGGTCCTGTTCTGCAACAGCGAGCCGCCGCAGAGCACGAAAAGCCGGCTCTTTTTCATGGCATCCCTCACGGCGAACGGCGACAGCCTTCTCACCGGGACGACTCCGCACGGGATGCCGGCGGTCTTTTTCCCCCCGCGGGCTACCGCGAAGATCTCCGCGGCCGGGAAACTCTCCCGCAGGTGCTCTGCAGCGGCGGCGAGCGTCGCGTCGTCACCTGCGTTGCGCGCTCCGAAATAACCGCAGAGCAGTATCCCCGGCCGGCATTCGTCCGCCACGCGCCTGTATACTCGGACCGTCCGCGCGGCGGTGTCCTTTATGTCGTGATGCTCTTTTGCAAGGCGCCGGGCAAACTCTCCCGCGGCTTTCCGTGCTTCACCGTCTTCAAGCAGGAGAGAAAGGGAGGACAGAAGTGAGGCTCCGGATGCGCGGGGTATCAGATTCGATCTCTCGGCCTCCCCGGCGTTTTCTTCGCAGAGTATCCCGCCGCAGTCACCGCTCCCCGAGAGCAGTATCACGGGCAGCCCCGCGGCTGCCGCCTCGACGGCCGATCTCGAGGATCCCGCGAAGACGTCGGCTTCCCGGAGCAGCATTCCGGTCTCCGCGGTACCGCCCGCGAACGCGATGTCCGGTCTCATGCCCCGGGCTGCCGCAAGCGACCGGGCCAGTGCGTGTTTCCGGATATCACCCTCCGCGTCTCCGCATCCGGCCAGCGTCAGCCTTATGTCTTTTCCGGGGTGCGTATTTTTAAGATCGAAGACCGCGTCGATCAGCAGAACGGCGGCCTTTTCGTTGTCGCGGTCGAGCCGCATAGCGGCAGCGACGGAAAACATCCCGCCGCCGTGCCCCGCGGCCATCTGTTCCGGGATCTCGACGCCGTTCTTTATCACGTCGATGCTCCCGCTCTTCAGCCGGTAGTTCCCGGCGAGCCATCCGGCGAGCTCTTCGCTCACCGCGACTGTCCTCTTTCCCCAGAACGTCAGAGGCCCCGCAGGCGGCACCGGGTCGTAAAAGCCGTGCGCCGTCGTGACGCAGGGCGGAAATCCCGCTCTGTGAGAGAGGGTGCCGCAAATGAAGGCAGGTATCCTTCCGTGGGCGTGGACGATGTCCGCCCTCATCATGCGGGCGAGCCGGAGAAGGCCTCTGCGCGACACCGACACCGAGACCGGATCGCGTCTGTCGAGAGGCAGGACCGTATGGGGGATGCCGGACTCTTTGAGCTTCCGGGCGAGGATCCCGCCGGAAGAAGCGGCCTCCACTCTGTGTCCCAGCCTTTTCAGTTCTCTCGCGAGGGTGAGGACGTGCGTTTCCGCGCCGCCGATGCCCATACGCGTCGTGCATATAAGAATGTTCAGCGCCCTCGCCTCCCGTGCCGGATTCCGCGCGGCGCGCAGTGCGCCCGCTTCATAAATTATACAATAAAACCTCCGAAAAGTCCACATCAGAATGTGGCTCCGGAGAAAAGCGTTGACAAATAGTATAAAATCGGATATAATTATCCGTGAATGCGCCACGGCCATGCTGAGAAGTCCGGCCGAGGCGTACCGAATAAAAAAAACAATTTAAAAACATACCAGGAGGTAACCAGATCATGAAAAAGATCACACGCAGACTGCTGATCGCCGGATGCGCGCTGCTGCTCTGCATCTCGATGCTCGGCTTCGTATCGTGCACGGCGACCGAATCGGCCCAGGTCCTTTTCAGGAAGGCAATATCCAGAACTGTCGAACAGTATGAAAAGTTCGACCTCGTCTCGTTCGCGAAAGACCTCAGCGAAGGCGGAAAAGTCAAACTGACCGCCGAAAACATCAAGGTCCCGACCGGCGAAGAATCGGCCATCAAGGGCAAGGGAACCGCGGAATTCAGCTTCGACGTAGCAAAGAGGACGGCTTCGGCCTCCGCTTCCGCCGAACTCGACGGCAAAAAGTATGAAGCTTCCGGATATTTCTCGGCGACCGACGTCGCGGTCAAGTTCGACCAGGTCCTCGATAAAGTATACGGTATCAGCCTGAAGAACGCCGAGAAGAACCTCGCGAAATCGGTCTTCTACTACGACGGCGATTCGGAGTACGCCCTCACCGAGGAGCAGTACAACACGATCATCGACGCCCTCAAGACCCTCGAAGACAACAAGAACGTTGAAAAGACGGGAAAGAAACTCGCCGACAAATACGTGAAGAAACTCTTCGGCTATCTTGAGAAGAATGCGGAATACGCCAAGGAAAACACCGAGACGAAGGTACTCGACGAGGCCTCCGTTCCCGCCACTCTCGTGACCGTCTCGATCGACGAAAAGGGACTCTCGGCAGTCATCCAGGCGCTCTGGAAGGACGCCAAGGCCGACAAGGAGCTCAAGAGCTTCATCTCCGACTATGTGCTTCCGCTCTCCGGCGGCAACTACGAGGATGTCGGTGACCTCTACGAGGACATCGACGAGGAAGTCGAGGAGTTCGCCGAGAAAGCCGAGGACGCCGATTTCGAGATCACCGTAAAGTACTACCTGAACAAGTCGTCGGGAGCCGTCATGAAGGGCGAACTCACCCTGAAGACAAACGGGAACAAGCAGCAGTACACCGCGGAGCTCGGCAATAAGTTCAAGACCTTCGAAGGCATCAAGTTCTCGACCCGCAGAGCGCCTTCCGGCGGCAGCTGGAGCGATACTGTCTATGTATGGCTCAAGGTCGTCGAGAACACCAAGGAGCAGCTCAGCCTGAAGCTGGTCGGCTCCGACGGCGCCGACGTCCCCGAGGTCTCCCTAAGGTACGACAAAGCCGAGAACACCGTCAAGGTCTCTATGAAGGACTCCTACGGAGATGAGGCATTCGCTGTCAAGTTCGGCTATGTGAAGAAGGGCTCGACGATAACGCTGAAGCTCACTTCGCTCACGCAGGACGGCGAAAAGATGGATATCCCCGCCGACTTCACGCTCGAGATCAGCACGAAGCCTTCGGTCTCGTCGATAAAGAAGTATACCGACATCCTCACTCTCACCGAGGAGAACATCGAGGATCTCAAGGATAACATAGAGGAAAATCTCGACAAGATCGAAGAGGATCTCACCGATCAGGCGAAAGATTCCGATTAAAACCGAAAAGAACAGATTGAACGCGCAAGCGGCAGACAAGAGGTAAACAGACAGCGATGGCAAAGATCAGGGTCGGCGTGTTCGGCGGAGCACGCGGTTTCACAATGATCAATCAGCTTCTGGCGAGGGACGACGCCGTCCTTACGGCGGTGTGCGACAAATACCGCCCCCTGCTCGACAGAGTGGGGAAGAAGGCGGAGGAACTCGGCCAGAAGGTGGCTCTCTGCGAGAGTTTCGACGAATTCATGGAGCAGGACATGGACGCCGTAGTGCTCGCGAATTACGCGAACGAGCACGTGCCCTACGCGGTGCGGCTGCTCAACAGCGGGCGGCACGTCATGAGCGAAGTCCTGACATGCTCAAATATGGCAGAGGCGGTGGAGCTGATCGAGGCGGTCGAGAAGACCGGTCTCGTCTACACATACGCCGAGAACTACTGTTACACTCCCGCTAGACAGGAGATGCGCAGAAGATACCTCGCGGGCGACATAGGCGAGCTGCTGTATGCCGAGGGCGAGTACATTCACGACTGTTCGTCGATCTGGCCCCAGATCACCTACGGTGAGCGGAACCACTGGCGGAACCTTATGTCGTCGACCTTCTACAACACCCACTCGCTCGGGCCTCTGCTCAAGATGACGGGGCTCCGTCCGGTGTCGGTATCCGGCTTTGAGACGCCTCTGTCGCCCCACATGCTCGAACTCGGAGCCTGCTTCGGCTCGGGCGGAATGGAGATAGTGACGCTGAACAACGGTGCGGTAGTCAAGTCGCTCCACGGCGACCTCAAGCACGCGGCTCACAGCCGCTATTACCTAAGCGGCACGCGCGGGGGGCTGCTGGACCCGAACAGGGACTGCATGGTCTGCGCGTATACCGAAGGACCCGGCGAGAACTGCCGCGGGAAAAAGGAAGAGTACAAGGCTGAGCATCCGATAGCCGAGGCCGGGCAGACCGGCCACGGAGGAGGCGACTATTACACCGTGCACTTCTTCATCCGCAGTATACTCGGCGACGAAGAGGCAAAAAAGATGGCGGTGAACGTATACGAGGCCGTCGACATGTGCACGCCGGGCATTCTCGGCTACAAGTCGGTCCTCGAGGGCAACAGGTCCTACAGAGTTCCCGATCTTCGCAGACCCGAAGAGAGGGACGCCTGGAGGAACGACAGAGCCTGCACCTTCCCCGACATAGCCGGAGACCAGGTCCTTCCGAACCGGATCGATTCGATCTCGGTGCCCGACAGCACCTATGAGCGCGTAAAACAGCTCTGGATCGATAAAAAGCCGGGCTGACCGGATTTCGATGTCATAATAAAACCCCCGGGAGTGATCTCCCGGGAGTTTTTTTACGGCGGCCGCCGGATGTCAGCGGCACTGACGGAAATATCGAAGTCGTCCGTACCGGATGAACGGAGGTGCTTCAGAGTTCTATGCTCCTGAGCATCTTCGCGGCGGCCGCGCAGTCGGAGGCGAAGTCGGATGTCCCGGCCTCGACCGAGCACCGCGTCACTCCGACGTCGCGAAGGGCCTCGAGGAACTCCCTGTATCCGTACTCTCCCGCGTCGGCGGGGAAGGTGCGCGTCCGGCCTTCCCGCTCGATCGGGAAGGAGATATGGGCGTGCTTTACCGCGGCTCCGAGCAGTCTTATTTCGTCGGGGCCGTCACCGCAGCGGTGCATGTGGTAGATGTCGGCGGTGACTCCGGTGTTGCCGCAGCCCGACGCGGCGGCGAGCTCCGCGCCCTCGAGGAGCGTGTTTATGATATTGCACTCGGCCTTCGCCAGCGGCTCGACCGCCAGCGTGACGCCGGCGGCGTCGGCGGCGGGGGCGGCGGTGTATCTGATGAAATCGGCAAGCTTCCGGAAGCAGTCGGTGAAACTCATCCCTTCGGGGACCTTCCTCGCTCCTCCCGAACCGAACACCACCGTTTTTATTCCGATGGCGCGGCACGCCCGGAATCCGGCCCTCACATATCGCTCGATACCGGTCTCGGAATACGGCCGGTAGATCGGCATCGACGACGGAATGAAGCCGTTCGCGGCCTCGCATCCGATCCCTTCGGCGTCGAGCTGACGCATGAGCTGCGACAGCCCCTCTTCGGTGATCTCCGCGGTGTCGCGGAAGCCGCATTCGATGTAGTCGAAACCGGCCGCGGCCGCTGAATGTATCCTTTCGGGCTTTTTCAGCCCGAGGCAGACTCCGAATCTCATTTCTAATCTTATCCCGTCCTTTTTTATCGGCCTCCCGGTCCGCCCGGCCGGCCTCAGCAAAATTATAGCATGAGACGCCGGCAAAGTCAAGCACAGATGCCGAAAGTAAAGAGCGGCACCGCCCGTCGCGCGGGCGGAAGATCCCGGGCGCTGCGCATATATCCTTGACATATCAGAAGAAAAGTATTAAAATGGTATCGATAATTAGTGTGACAGGCGAAAAGCGGAACGGAGGAAGCACAAATGTTCTCTGGTATATCGAACTCTATGGACACCATTTTCCTGCTGTCCGACGCGAAGACCCGGTCGCTCAGCGCGGAAAATCCCGACGGCGCCCCCGGGCGCGGCGGGTCAGCGATCACCGGCACCGGCGAGTTGTGCGCGGCGGGGCTCGGACAGGGCTGGAAGATCAGCCCCAGCATAAGGCTGCCCGCGGGGCAGGTGACCGAGGTCGGGAGGATCGACGGCCAGGGGGCGATAGAGCACATCTGGCTGACTCTCGGCCGGGTTCACGGCCGGGACATCTGGCGCGACGTCATAATCCGCATCTTCTGGGACGGCTGTGAAGTTCCCGCCGTCGAGGTCCCCGCCGGTGATTTTTTCGCCTGCGGCTGGAACGAATACGCACCGGTGAACTCGCTCGCCGTGTGCGTCAATCCGGCACGCGGCTTCAACTGCTACTGGACGATGCCCTTCCGGAGCGGAGCCCGGATCACCTTCGAGAACCGGAACCCGGAGGACGTCACGCTGTACTATCAGATCGACTACGTCCTCACCGAAGTCCCCGACGGCAGCGCTTATTTCTGCGCCGCTTTCAGGCGGTCGAACCCCACCCGGGGCGGCATACACACCCTGCTCGAAGGAGTGAGAGGCCGCGGCCATTACGTCGGGACCTACCTCGCCTGGCAGGTCAACAACAACGGCTGGTGGGGAGAGGGCGAGATGAAATTCTACATCGACGGCGACGTCGAATTTCCCACCGTATGCGGGACCGGTACCGAGGACTACTTCGGCGGTGCATACAATTTCGACGTTCCGGGGCAGGGCTACACCGCCTTCTCTACGCCGTACAGCGGTCTGCCGCAGATCATAAGGCCCGACGGCCTCTACCGCTCGAACACCCGCTTCGGTATGTACAGATGGCATATAACCGACCCGGTGAGGTTCACCGAAACGCTGAAGGTCACCGTCCAGGACCTCGGCTGGAGATCGGAGCGCAGATACCTCGTCCAGCAGAGCGACATCAGTTCGGTGTCGTACTGGTATCAGGACAGTCCCGGTTCCGGCGCGCCGCGCATCGGAACACGCGACGAACTCGAGATAATTTAAAAGCCTTAGCTGATTTTTCCGTAAAGAAAAGGAGTACAACGACATGAAACGAATCATCTGCCTGCTGCTGGCGCTTCTTCTGGCCGCCGGCACGCTTGCCGCCTGCGCCGAAAAGACCGGCCCTGAGACCGGGGCGGCCGCGGATTCATCCGCGGATCCTTCCGGCTCCGCCGGCCAGGGGAGTGAGACCGAAGAGCAGCGCCTCACTCCCGACATACCCGACGAAGATTTTCAGGGTTACGAATTCAACGTGCTCACGAGAGGCACCGGCTCGTCGACCTGGTATTCCAGGGACATATACGCCGAAGCGGTGACGGGCGACATTATTTCCGACGCCGTCTACTCACGCAACAAGGCGGTCGAGGAAAAGTATCACTTCACTGTCGTCGAGACCGGTTCCGACACCCCCCAGGAGGATGCCCTGAAGGCGGCCGGAAGCGGGCTTGACATCTACGGGATGTACTGCTTCAGAGTCAAGGACCATATGACGTCGCTGGTCCTCCAGGGGTACGTACGCGACCTTAACGGCATCGACCGGATCGATCTCGACCGCCCCTACTACGACCGGAACAGCCGGGAGAATTTCTCGATCGACAACAAGCTCTTCCTCGTGACGGGAGACCTGCTTACGATGGACAACGACGCGACGCGGTGCTGCCTCTTCAACAAGGAGATCTTCGAGGAGCGCAGGATCGCCGATCTTGTCGGCGGGACGCTGTACGATCTGACCGAGCGCGGCGAGTGGACGCTCGAGGCGATGGCTGCCTGCGCCGGCAACGCCACCTCGGACGCCAACGGCGACGGAGTCATGGGCCTCGAGGACAAATGGGGCATGGTCTCCGAGCAGTTCAACGGCCTCGCGTTCTGCAACGCCGCCGGGATCATGCTCTTTGAGAAGGATGCCGACGACATCCCCGTCTTCACCGGCAACAACGAGCAGACGCTCTCCGTCCTTTCCGATATAATCACGATGCTCAATCAGGACTACTGCCGCCACTACAGCAACGCCTACAACGAGGCGATCCCGCAGTTCAAGGACGGGCTCGTGCTCTTCTATCCCGCCCAGCTGGCCGACGTCCCGCTGCTCCGCGCGATGGAATTCAACTTCGGTATCGTTCCGCTGCCCAAATTGACGAAGGATCAGGACAGCTACCACAGCCCGGTCACGACGTACGGCAGCAACTGCATAGCCGTCCCTTCCGCCGTCGTCGAGCCTGAGCGGTCCGGATCGATCATCGAGGCGCTTTCCTGCGAATCGATGTACGTCGTGACGCCTGCGTACTTCGAGGTGAGTCTCAAGTCGAGGCTGTCGAGAGACGCCGATTCGGCGAAGTCGGTAGATATCATACTGAATACAGCGGTATTTGAACTCGCGTACATGTGGAACCTTGCCGGGATCTACAGCAGCATCTGCACCGCCTTCAACAACAACCAGCCTTCCCTGGCCGCGCAGTTCAAGAGCGCGAGCAAGGTCGCTAAGAGCGAGATCAACCGCATGGTCGACTCGATAAGGACAAGTGTAAAGGAATAAGGGCAGTACAGACCGTGAGACCGCTTTACCGCAGCTTCCGCGACAGCTATTCCAGAGACATCTATATCCCTGACGGCGGGATCACCGTACCGCCCGCCGTAATGACAGAGGCGCGCTCCGTCGCGGACATCCGCGAGCTCTCGTCAGACCGTCCGCCGCAGAACATCATATTGCACACCGACCCGGGACTTCGCGTCACGGGACAGGAAGGGGAGACGCTCGGGAGCCTTTACGACGTTCTCTCCCGGTGCACGCGCACAGTCCCGGTCATATATGTCGCGGATCCCGGGACGCCCGCCGCGCTGGCCGGCTTTGCCGACTTCAACAATCTCGCCGACGCGCTGATATGCGCGCCGTTCGGGAAAAGGGATCTGCTGGAGAGCGCCTATTCGCTCATCCCCTATATCCGCTGCATGGCCGACTTCAGGGGAGAGGAGGAGCTCATCCCGGAGGATCGCGCCGCGCTTCCGTCGGAGCTCGTGGCGTCGGGGGCCGTGACGGCGCTATTCGCGCCCGGAGTCCTGTCCCGCGAAGACATCGACGTGATCCAGCGCCGCTTTATACACATATACCTTGAGGACGGGGGCGACCCCGCGGCCGTGCTGGCCGCAGGAGCGAACGGCATACTGACGGAAGACCCCGGTGCCGTATATGACCTTTACTCCCGCTTTCCGGCCGGAACTCTCTTCAAAAAGCGCAGGCTCAACGCGCACAAGGGCTTCCAGAACGACGGAAAATACCTCGAGAACTCGATCACCGGCGTCACCGCGGCGGGCAGATACGGCTTCGACGCCGCCGAGATCGATGTGAAACTCACTGCCGACGGCGTTCCGATCGTCATGCACAACACCACGACGAAGGGGATGTTCGAGGGTGAAGAGCGTGCCGTCGAGAAGAGCACCTACTCCGAGCTCGCGTCGATGAAGCGCACCGTGCACCCCGAGGAGGGCGTCGACCGCTTCGACGACCTCATGAAGGCGATGAAAAAATGGCCCGAGACGCCCGTCGTGATCGAGATCAAGCCCGGGCGTGCGACGAACGGTGTGGAGGAGCTCGTCCGGCTCACCGGTGAGATACTGGCCAGGGAAGAGTCGCAGGCCCATCCCCTCTGCATAATGGGGGATATTCCGCCCGGATATTCTTATATACACAGCCACCTGCCCCGGCTGCCCTTCGGCATGTGCGAGGGAGGAAAATCGGAGCCCCCGCGCTCGCGGAGCGAAGCCGAGGACCTGCTCTGGCGGGTGAGTCTGCTGTCGAAGGGCTGCGCCGCCGCGTACAACCCGGAGGACGTCATGATAAACAGCCTCTTCATGCTCTACGCGAACTTCCGCGGACTGTGCGTCTTCGCCTGGTCGAGGAGCTCCTTCTTCAAGCCCTCGCAGTGGTCGGAAAACGGCCCCGGATGCGACAGGACGTATATCTCGGGGTACGATTCATGGACGATGGACCACGGTGAGAAGTACTTCTCCTACCCCGTGAGCATCGATCCCGCACCCGGCATGAAGCTCCGCTTCGGGACCGGCGAGCGCTTCGTACCGAAGGTACTCTGCCGTTACATGAACCTGCCGTCGGACGAGGCGGAGGCCGGCGCCGTGGTGCTGGAGGGAGCGCTCTCCCGCGACGCCGACGGGCGGTTCTACTCGGAAAAGCCGGGCAGCTGCCGCGTGATGTTCTCGCTTCGCGAGACGCTGCACTTCGGCGACGGGTTCACGCTGTGCACGGAGCCTCTCACTCTTGAATTCGAATAAGACGGTACCGCCCGGCGCAGTGCGCCGGGCGGCTTTTTTCTCTTCCGATATTTCAGCTGCCGTAATATCGGCTGCCGTCAGTTCAGCTGACGTTAGTTCGGCTGCCGTTAGTTCAGCTGCCGTAATATCGGCTGACGTTAGTTCAGCTGCTGTTAGTTCGGCTGACGTAATTTCAGCTACCGTCAGTTCAGCTGCCGTAATACCGGCTGCTGTTAGTTCGGCTGACGTTAGTTCAGCTGCCGTTAGTTCGGCTGCTGAGAGTTCAGTCCGCTCTTTTCTTCTGCCTCCGGTCCGCGAGGAGCCGGATCCCCCACACGGCCGCCGCCGCGGTGACGAGGACCGCTCCGGCCCAGGGGTAGACCGCGGTCTTCGCGTTCGTCGTGCCGTAGATGTCGAGCACGCCCTTAACGACCGAACCGGTCCCGAAGGCGGCGATCCCTCCGCCGTACAGCTGCGTCGACGCCCGCGGCGGCAGTCTCACGCCGCGCCCCTGCCTTCCGAACCTGAGGAAGAGCCGGAAGGGGAGATATCCGCCGAGGAGCGGGATGAGGAAAGCGTAGACCATGAACGCGGAGAACACTCCGTGGCTGAAGTATTCGTACACCGCTCCGAACAGGAGCATGAACGCCGACACGGCGGCGTAGTTGCGGCAGTTGACAGCTGCCCGTTTCATTGCTTCATCCGACGTATACAATGTCGCTCACGCTCCTTTCACTTATCCGTCCGCCGGAGGTCGGTCTGTTGATCACTTTTCCCATGTAGTACATCGTCGACGAGCCTCCGCCGTCGAGGTTGTATGCGACGGCGGCTCCGAGTCCCTGCATGAATTCGGCGAGCTCGCGAAGGGTAAGCCCGGCGCTGCCGGCCGTCCTGCCGTCGGACACGACGAACACGTAGTGACAGGGAGATATCATGCCGATCGCGGTCCGCGGATTGCTGGCCATGGCTCTGCCCACTTCGTCGTCTGAGTCGACCGAGATCAGACCGTCCGCGATCAGCGCGGGCCCGAAGGAGAACGCCTGCCATACGCCCCCTCCGACCAGCTGCGCCGCGGTGTAATCCGACGTGGATACGATACCCATGCTGCCGTCGGCGTATATGCACGCGAGCTCGGTCACGCCGCCGGAGGTCGAGCGGTACACCTTCCCGTTCCGTATCACATAGCCCCGCTCCTGGACGCCGTAGTAGTCGCCGTTGATCGCGAGGATAGCGCCGTTTTCGGCAGCGATGACCGATGTCTTTGCGGTGATGTTTCGGCCGTACGACGATTTGGCGAAAGCAGTCTTCAGGTACTCCGCCGACGATACGGTCACGTCGGCGACGTACAGTTCGGTGTCGAGATACCGGTATTCTTTGAGGTCTATCGAGATGTTGCCGTCGGAATAGGATTCGTATCTCGCACCGGTCAGATACTGCGATACCGCGGACGCTCCGACCGCCGGGACAGCCGTTCCGGCCGCCTGAGACGTCGATCCCTGTTCTGATGCCGCGGCGCCGGAGACGTCTCCGGGGGCGGTATCAGGCGCGGCGGTATCGCGAGTGCCCGTCGCGGACGACGTGTCACCGCCTCCGGACAGCTTCTCTAGCGCTCCGGCGAAAGAGCCTGAAACATCGTATGCCCCGTCTTCCATGATCCGTGAGATGATGAACGTATCGAGCATCAGGTATGCCGTGAAGCAGACCGTCAGACATACGCATATGAGTGTTATGATGTGTTTTTTCAATCCGGATGCCGCCTCCTCCCCCGCATGTCCCCGCGGGCCTTTTCACGCATCAATTATACAGCGTTTTGTTTAAAATAGATTGAAACCGCGGTCAATTTTCTCTGACATCATTTTCACTTTTCCTTCACTGTAGGATCTGTACGGTATAATGCAGGACGGCCGGCCCCGACATCCCCACGGGTGCCGGCCTCTGCTCCGGCTTTTTCCTGAAACGCAGTAAGGCCGGCCGGGGCGAAAAAACTTGCAATATCGGGAGAAATATGATAAACTTATATAATAATCAGGAAATAGAAAACACCGGAGGAGGCTTCATGAGAAGCGGAGAAAAGAAAGACGGCAAAAGACGTGTAGTAAGCATCAGGGAGGAACTGGCGGCGAGGAAATACCGTTCGCCCGGGAAGTTCGTCTCTTTTTTGTATAATATCATAGGATCGACGGTCCTGCTCCCGCAGTACGCGCCGCATTTCAAATTCGACGACAGACTGCCTCCGGAGGGAGGACCCGCCATCGTCGTATGGAACCACCTCTCGCGCGTCGATCATCTCTACACGATGAAGGCGGTGTACCCGCACTCATACAACATGGTCGCCGGGTACAGCGAGTTCTTCCGCAGCCACCTGCACACGGTGTTCAAGCTGAATCAGATCATGCCCAAAAAGATCTACGAGCAGGACATCGCCGGCATCCGCGCGATGTATTCGATCCTGAAAAACGGGGGCATCGTGACCTTTTCTCCCGAGGGCATGAGCTCGATCTACGGGACGAACCAGCCGGTCGTTCCGGGGTCGGGGAGGTTCATACAGTTCTTTCACGTGCCGGTGTACTGCCTCGAGATGCGCGGCCAGTATCTGACCAGCACGAAGCAGTTCCTCAAGATCAGGAAGGGCCGGACCGAGGCCCGGCTGTACAAGCTCTTCACGCCGGAGCAGCTCGAGTCGATGACACCTGACGAGATCGACGCGAAGCTCAACGAGGCCTTCCGCCACGACGAATTCGAGTGGACGAAGGAGCGCGGGATAAAGTGGAGGATGCACGGGCAGAGCTGCGAGCGGCTCGACGAGATCTGCTACCGCTGTCCGCGGTGCGGGACCGATCTTTCGATGAAGGCCGGTGGCGACAGGATACAGTGCGCGGTGTGCGGCAACGGAGCGGTCCTTAACGATTATTATGCCTTCGAGCCTTTCGACGGGAGCTGCGTGATCCCCGAGTCGCCGTCGAAATGGGTCGAGCTTGAGCGCGGGGAGATCATCCGGGCGATAAGGGAAGACCCGGAATACAGCTTTTCTGAGCATGTGAAGCTCGGCTGCCTTCCGAATGACCACTACATAAAGAAAAAAGCCACGAGCGAGCTGTGCGGAGAGGGCGTCTTCACTCTTGACCACAGCGGAGCTCACTTCAGCGGCACAAAGGACGGGGAGCCGTGGAGCTTCGATCTCGGATACAACGTCCTGTATTCGCTCGTCATTATGACTACTACGGCAAAATTCGCGCTTTTCGTCGGCGGCGAGTTCTACGAATTCATGCCCGATCGCCGGACGGTCGGCAAGATGCTGCTGATCACCGAGGAGATGCACCGGCTGCATGTGAACCTTTGGAAGAACTTCCCCTGGAACGACGGTCTGTACGAAGGCATGGCACTGGGGATCGACGCCGCGGAGGACGCCGGCGGAGATGTCTCCGGGAACGTCTGAGGAAAGCTTCATACGCAGCCCGGAAGTCTGAAGGAG
The DNA here is from genome assembly GCA_902803255.1 of uncultured Ruminococcus sp. Taxonomy (GTDB): domain Bacteria; phylum Bacillota; class Clostridia; order Oscillospirales; family CAG-272; genus CAG-390. The sequence continues at coordinate 20,025 of CADCPG010000113.1, forward strand.
GACGGCCATGGGAAAAGAGAACGGAAAGAGCAGAGCACGCGGAAGGGCGGCGTTCGCGGTGTTTGCCGCGCTGTACGGTATCATATTGTTTTCGGTGCTCGAACTCGGAAAGCACACTGTCGCCGGGTGGATCCTCTCCGCCGCGGCGCTCGGCGGCTTCGTCCTGCTCCGGATAAAGGTCCTTGAGGGGAAGAAAGCCGGCATACGGCTCCTCGGATGGGCGGGGCTTTTTGCGGTATCGGCGCTGATACTCGCCGTGTCGTGGCCTCCGGTGAGGAACGTCCCCGCGGTGAGCGGAAAGTCAGCCGGAAAGACCGGCGTCGTACATACCGCCGCCGGGGACGTCTCGGGCGTCCTGAGCGAAGACGGAAAGGTCGAGGTGTACGCCGGGATCCCCTATGCCGAGCCGCCCGTCGGCGACCTCCGCTGGCGAGAGCCGGTCCCGAAGACGCCCTGGGAGGGTGTGCTAGAGGCCGACAGCTTCGCTCCGATGTCGATGCAGACACGCAATCTTCCGATATACTATTCGCTTGCACAGATCATCGGTTATCACGACTACAGGATATCGCTTTCGGACAATTACCGCGAGCCGGTGAGCGAAGATTCGCTCTATCTCAACGTATGGAAGCCGGCCGGCGGCGCGGAGTCGCTCCCGGTGCTCGTATACATCCACGGGGGCTCGCTGCAGACGGGGCAGCCGTGGTACGCGGACTACAGCGGCGAATCGCTCGCCCGCGACGGCATAGTGGTTGTAAATATGGGCTACCGGCTCGGGATCTTCGGCTTTTTTGCCGACCCGGGGCTCGCGGCTGAGTCGTCACACGGCACGACGGGCAACTACGGCCTGCTTGACCAGATCGCCGCTCTCGAGTGGGTGAGGGACAATATTGCCGCCTTCGGCGGCGATCCCTCGAACGTCACGCTGGCGGGAGAGTCCGCAGGGTCTGCCTGCGTGTCCGCGCTCTGCACGTCGCCGCTCGCGAAGGGGCTTTTCAGACGGGCGGTGTGCGAGAGCTCGACGGTCACAGCTCCGGAGCCCGCTCACTCCTTCAGGCTCTCCGCCGAGGCTTACGCGGCCGCGGAAAAGACGAAGGAGAGATTCGGCGCGGCCGATGCAGAGGCTCTCAGAGCAGTCCCGGCGGCCGATCTCGCACCGGAGATGAACTACCATCACCACATCACGGTCGACGGCTACGTGCTTCCGCAGACGCCCTGGGAGGCATATGAGAAGGGAATACACAACGAAGAGGCGAGGATGCACGGATTCAACCGCTATGAATCCGCCCCCTTCCTGCTCTTTGACAGGACGACGGCCGCGAACTACCCGGACAGGGTCCGTGCCTGGTTCGGCGCGGACGCCGCGAAAAAGGTCCTTGAGCTCTATCCCGCGGCCGACAGCGCCGCGGCTGTCTCGGCATGGGCGGACATCTATTCCGCCGCGCTCTTCACCTACGGCCACTACTGCTGGGACAGGCAGGGCACCGGGTGCGGGATACCTTCCTATACCTATTACTTCACAAAGAACAACGGAAGGCTCGGCGCCTGGCACAGCGGAGAAGAGGTCTACCTCTACGGCAATATCCCGGATGACTCGAATCTTTACACCGGTGCCGACAGGGAGCTCAGCGCCATGATGAAGAGCTATTTCATAAACTTCATATCGGGAGGCGACCCGAACGGAGAAGGTCTGCCGGTATGGGAGGAGAGTTCCGCGGGAGGACGGCTGTTCGAGTTCGGCGAGCGCACCGGAATGACTGCATATCCTTTTGCGGATCTGCACGCGATCCTCGATGAGATGTACGGCACGGGACCTGAGAACGGGAAAGGGTGACCTGCACGGAATTACCGCCGGCCTGCCCGGGCCCGGCTGCCGACGGCAGGGCACCGATCGCGGCCGCGGCCGTCAGGATACCGGAAAAAGAAAGATCAACCGTATAAAAAGAGGAAACTGAAAAGGAGGGCAGGGCACAGTATCATGAAAAGACTTGACCTTGCGATAATCGGCCAGGGGCGCAGCGGAAAGAACATCCACGGCGCCTTCTACAGGAGCGAAGCCAACAAAACGTTCAACGTGCGCTATGTCGTCGATGCCGACGCCGTCAGCCGCGAGCGCGCGAAGGAGCTCTATCCCGGCTGCGAGACGCTTGCCGACTACCGGCTGCTGTTCGAGAAGAAGGGCATCGATCTTGTCGTGAACGCGTCGTATTCGGACATGCACTACTCAGTCACGAAGGACCTGCTCCGCCACGGACTGAACGTGCTCGTCGAGAAGCCGTTCGCCCGCAACCGCTGGGAATGCGAGGACCTTATCCGCACCGCCGGAGAGAACGGAGTGCTGCTCGCGGTCTTTCAGCAGACATTCCTCGCGCCCTTCTACCTCAAGGCGAAGAGTGTGGCGGACAGCGGCCTCCTCGGGCGCATCGAGCAGATCAACATCCGTTACAGCGGCTATGCCCGCCGCTGGGACTGGCAGACGACTCAGAAGAGGATGGGAGGCAGCACATACAACACGGGGCCGCACCCGATCGGCCTCGCGCTCGGATTCCTCGATTTCGATCCCCTGGCGAAGGTCGTATACTCAAGGCTCGATACGGCGATCACGAGCGGCGACGCCGAGGACTACTCAAAGATCCTCATCACCGCTCCCGGAAAGCCTCTCGTCGACATCGAGATGAGCGCGGTCGATCCGTACAGCACACACAATCTGCAGATCACGGGCACCCGCGGCGCGCTCAGGGCAACGCCGGCGAAATACGAGCTGAAATACTGGGTCGAGGACGAGAACCCTCCGCGGCCGGTCGTGCATGAGACGCTGCGGAACGC